>JAICGY010000011.1 GCA_025922915.1 Candidatus Methylomirabilota bacterium
CGGCTCGACTGGGCGGGCCACCGGCCGGACCGCGCCCGCCTCGTCCTCACGGCCATCGGGGCCTACCAGCTCACCGAGGCGCTGCGCGCGTCCGCACGCCTCGCCGCCCGCGAGATCGAGCACAGCGTCGTGGTCATGCTCGAGCCGGGCCGCTTCCGGACGCCGCGCGACGCGCGGGAGCGCGCCCACGCCGCGCCGGCGGCCGTCGTCGAGCGCCTCTACCCGTCGCAGGTGGCGGCGCGCGTCTTCCTGGTCCACACGCGGCCGGAGCCCCTGCTGGGCGCCCTCGCCCCGCTGACGACGAGCGCGACGGTCGGGCTCGGGTTCGTGAACCACGGTGGCACGCTGAGCATCGAGGGGCTGCTCTTCGTGAACCGGGCCTCGTGGGCCCACGGGGTCGAGCAGGCGGCGCGCCTGCTCGGCCTTCCGCGCTCCGCCGTCCTGGACGAGGCGGAGGAGGCCGCGCTCGACGGTCACCGCACGCCGGAGGGCGTCATCGTGACGCCGCCCGCGAGGTGAGCCGCCCCTCGCTCGAGCCGTTCCTCTCCGCGCGCGCGGTCGCCGTCGTCGGCGCGTCGACGGATCCCTCGAAGGTCGGCGGCAGCGTGCTCGCGAACCTCGTGGCGGGCGGCTTCCCCGGGCGCGTCGTCCCCGTGAACGCGCGGCACGCGATCGTGCAGGGGCTCCGCGCGGTGCCCTCGCTCCTCGACGTGCCGGAACCGCTCGACCTGGCCGTGGTCGCCGTGCCGGCGCCCGACGTGCTGCCGACTCTCCAGCAGTGCGTCGCCCGCGCGATCGCCGGCGCCGTCGTCATCTCCGCCGGCTTCCGCGAGGCCGGCCCGGAGGGGAAGGCGCGCGAGGCCGAGCTGCGGAGGTGGCTGCGGGGCCAGCCGCTGCGCGTCGTCGGCCCGAACTGCCTGGGCTGGATGCGGCCCGCCGCGCGCCTGAACCTCACCTTCGCGCCCGGCATGCCGCGGCCGGGCACCCTCGGCTTCCTGTCCCACTCCGGCGCCCTATGCACGGCCATCCTCGACTGGTCGCGCGACCACCCCGTCGGGTTCTCGCTCTTCGCCAGCCTGGGCAACCAGGCCGACGTGTCGGAGACGGACGTCATCGCCGCCCTCGCGGAGGATTCCGAGACGCGCGTGATCCTCGGCTACCTCGAGGGGGTGGCCGACGGCCGGGCCTTCTTCGAGGCCCTCGGCGCCGCCGCCGCCCGCAAGCCGTGCGTCCTCCTCAAGGCCGGCCGCTCCGCGGAGGGCGCCCGCGCGGTGTCCTCCCACACCGGGGCGCTCGCGGGCTCCGATCGCGCGTTCGACGCCGCCGTCCGCCAGGCCGGCGCCGTGCGCGTCGACACCCTGGAGGAGCTGTTCGACGTCGCGCGGGTGCTCGTCCCCGGGCGGGCGCCGGCCGGACGCCGCGTGCTCGTCATCACCAACGGCGGCGGCCTCGGCATCCTGGCCACCGATGCCGCCCGCGACGCGGGTCTCGAGGTCACGCCGTCGAGCGAGGAGATCCGGGCCGGCCTGCGCGCGGTGCTGCCGCGGCACGCCGCCACCGGCAATCCGGTCGACCTGATCGGCGACGCCACGCCCGCACGCTACCGCGCCGCCCTGGAGGCCCTCGCCGGTGATCCGGCCGCGCTCGTCGTGATGCTGGCGCCGCAGGCGGCAACCGACGCCGCCGGGATCGCGCGCGCCGTCCTCTCGGCGACGCGGGACCGGACCGGTCCCGTGCTCGCGGTGCTCGCGGGCGGCGCCCGGGTCCGGCCGGGCGTGGTCGCGCTCGAGGACGCCGGCATCCCCTGCTACCCGTTCCCGGAGCGCGCCGTGCGGGCGCTCGGCCACGCCACGCGGCTGGCGGACCGCCGGGGGCGGCGGGCCCCGCCGGCCCCGGCGCCGCCGGTCGACCCCGCCGCCCTCGCCCCCGCGCTGGCGAGCGCCCGCGCGGCCGGCACGCTCGGCCTGCTCGACGGGGCCCCGCTCCTCGCGGCGTACGGCATCGCGACGGTCCCGGCTCTTCTCGCGAAGACGCCGGAGGCCGCGGCGGAGGCGGCGCGCGCGCTCGGGCGCGTGGCCCTCAAGATCGTCTCGCCGGACATCAGCCACAAGACGGACGTGGGCGGCGTCGTCCTCGACGTCGCCGGGCCCGCCGCCGCGCGCGATGCCGCCGCCGAGATGCTGACGCGGGTGGCCGCCGCCCGCCCCCAGGCGCGCCTGACGGGCGTGCTCGTGCAGGCCATGGCCCGGCCCGGGGCGCACGAGCTGCTCCTCGGCACGGTGCGCGACGCCCAGTTCGGCCCGCTCGTCGTGGTCGGCTTCGGCGGCATCTACGTGGAGGTGCTGAAGGACACCGCCACGCGGCTCGCGCCGGTCTCGATCGCGGAGGCCCGCGAGATGCTCGGGGAGCTGCGGATGGCGCCCGCCCTGCGCGGCGCGCGGGGCCGGCCCCCGGTGGACCTCGACGCGCTGGCCGACGCCATGCATCGATTCTCGCGGCTCGCGGCGGAGACGCCCGGGCTCGTGGAGCTCGAGATCAACCCGCTGCTCGCCTACCCGACCGGCGTCGCCGCCCTCGACGTGCGGGGCCGGCTCGACCACGAGGAGGAGTCATGACGCGAAGGATCGCCGTCGCCGCCGCCGTGCTCGCCGTCGCCTCCAGCACCACGCTGGCCTGCGCCCGGGCAGGGGCCCCGCCCCCGGAGACCGGCCGCGAGGTGTTCGTCAAGCAGGGCTGCTACGGCTGCCACACCATCGGGAAGTTCGGCACGCCGATCGGTCCGGACCTCTCGCGGGTCGGCTCGAAGTACGAGGAGGAGTACCTGGCGCGGTGGCTGCGCGACCCGGCGCTCCAGCGGCCGACCGCGCACATGCCCAAGCTCGAGCTCACCGAGGAGGAGGTGAGGGCGCTCGCCGCCTTCCTCGCCGCCCAGCGCTGAGGGGCGCCGGGCGGCGCTCCCGCCTCACCGGTCGTCCGCATCCGTCGCGCCGCGACGGGCGCGGGGGGTGAAGAGCAGCTCGACCACCGCCTGCTCCACGCGCCGCTCCTGCACGTCGCCGAAGCGCGCGATGAGATCGAGCATCCGGCGATTGTCGGCGAGGACCCAGGCGCGGAACCGGGTGATCCCGTTGGCAGCGGCCGCGCGCAGCAGCTCGGCGAAGAGCGCGCCGCCCAGTCCCCGGTTCTGCCACGCGTCCTGGACCACGAAGGCGACCTCGACCGTGCCCGGCGGCTCCGCGGGCTCGTAGCGGGCCACGGCGATCAGCGCGTCGGCGTCGGCCGGCGACTCGGCGACGAGCGCGAACCGCCGCTGGCGGTCGACGTTGGCGAGGAAGCGCGCCCAGTCGGGCGGCAGGCGCCGCATCACCGAGAAGAAACGATGGTAGCGGGTGTCGCGGCTCAGCTGGTCGTAGAGGGCGACCAGGCGCCGCTCGTCGTCCGGGCGGATCGCCCGCAGCCGCACCGGGGTCCCGTCCCGCAAGATCACCGTCCGCTCGAAGCACCCCGGCATCCTCGCCTCCTCGCTCGGCCTGGCCCGGTGTCCGGCGAGGCGGGCGCTCCCCGCCTCGCGCGTGCCTGAGGCACTCGCGCCCCACGACGCGGCTCCCACCGGGCGGCGAAGTCCGCGATCTTGCGGCGCTCACCCGTGGCACCCGTGTTGCTCTTTCCGACGCCGTTCGGCCGAGCAACCAATCTGCCACGAGGGAAGGAGGCGACGATGAAACCGCTGGCGCCGTGGAGCGGGATGACGGGCCTCAAGCGCGAGATGGACGAGCTGCTCGAGCGGTTCTTCGAGCCGCGGGGGGACGTCTTCGCGGGGATGGGGGACTGGCGCCCGCAGATCGACGTGTCCGAGACCAAGGACGCGATCGTGGTCAAGGCGGAGGTTCCGGGCATCGAGCCCAAGGAGATCGCGGTCACCCTCGAGGGCGACGTGCTCACCCTCAAGGGGGAGAAGCGGCAGGAGAAGGAGGAGAAGGACGAGAAGTACTACCGGGTGGAGCGCAGCTACGGCAGCTTCGCGCGCAGCTTCCGCCTGCCGGTCGCGGTGGATGCCGGCCAGGTGGCCGCCGCCTTCAAGAACGGCGTGGTGACGGTCACCCTGCCGAAGTCCGCGGCCGCGAAGGGCACCACCATCCCGATCAAGGAGGCCTGAGCTCGATGGAACGGCCCGGTGCGGAGCCCGAGGACTCGAAGGGGGTGGGCATGCTCGCGGCGCTCACCGTGACCGCCTTCGGGGCGGGCATCCATCTCCCGCGCCAGGAGAGCCGCATCGTGCCGACGAAGGTCGACCAGACACCCCCGTTCGACGCGCCCGGGGTCCGGGAGGTCGGCCCCGGGCGCTACGTCCTGAACTTCGGGCTGACCGTCCTGGCGTCTCGGGCGCCGGCGACGGCGCAGATCACGCTCGCGGAGGCGATGTCGGGCCCCGACCACGCCCCGGCCGTGTTCGACCGCGGGCGGCCGTGGATCGCGCTGGCCTTCGTGCTGATCGGGCTGGCTTACGGACCATCGCTCGTGCGGCTCGCCGTCGAGACGCCGTTCGACGCGTTCGGGCTGAGGGTATGGTGATGACCACGACGACCTGCGATCTCCTGAGCGTGGACCGGATGCGGCGGCACCTGCGCACCGACCGGTTCGGGCAGCACATCTATCTCTTCGGGCCCGTCACCTCCACGAACGCGGTGCTCCGCCGGCTGGCCGCGCACGGCGCGGGCGAGGGCACCGTCGTGCTCGCCGAGGAGCAGTCGGAGGGGCGCGGGCGACAGGGCGTCCGGTGGTTCTCGCCGGGCGGGATCAACCTGTACTGCTCCGTGCTCCTGCGTCCGGTCCTGGCGCCAGCCGACGTCCCCATCTTCGCGGTGATCGCCTCGCTGGCGCTCGCGGACGCGCTGCGGCTCGAGGGGGTGGACGCCGGGCTCAAGTGGCCGAATGACGTGCTCGCGGGCGGCCGGAAGATCGGCGGCGCCCGCGTCGAGTACACGACGCTGGGCAACCGCGTGGCCCGCGTCATCGCGGGCATCGGCGCCAACCTGAACGTCGACCGCGCCGCGCTCGACGTCGCGCTGGGCGCCGAGGCGGCCGCCGCCACCTCCGTGCTGGAGCTGACGGGGCGGGCGATCGACCGCAACGTGTTCGCCGCCGAGCTCCTCAACCGCCTGGAAGCCTGGTATGCGACCTGGGAGGCCGAGGGCCGGCGCGGCGTGATCCGCGCCTGGCGCGAGCGGGACGCTCTGTGCGGCCGGCTCGTGGAGGTCCGCAGCCAGGCCGGCCCCTGGCTCGCCCGCGCCTGCGGCATCGACGACGACGGCGCCCTCCTCGTCGAGGCGGGCGCCGGCCCGCCCCGGCGCGTGCTCGCGGATCCCGTCCGGCTGGCCGCCGACCCCGCGCACGAGGTCGCCTGACGCCTCAGCGGGGCGGCGGCGCCCCACCGCTGCCGGTGACCCCCTGCGACACGCGCCCGGCAACGCGCCGATCTTCCACACGTTTCAGCACGTGGGCACGCGGCACCGGCGTTGCTACTCCCAGGACGCGCGGTCGCACAAGCACAGGAGGAGCTGAGATGAAGGCTCGTCACGTGTACTCGCGGGTCAGCGTGGAGGCGGACATCGAGACGCTGGCCGAGGCGCGACAGGTCACGGCCGCGGTGCTGCGCGCCCTGCGCGACCGGCTGACGCCCGACGAGGCGGACCAGGCCGCCGCGCAGCTGCCGCGCGAGCTGAAAACGCTCTGGCGTACCGGCGCGCGCCCGGTCCGCCAGCCGCTCAAGATGCACCGCCGTGAGTTCCTCGACCGCGTGCGGCGCGAGGCCGAGCTGAAGTCGCTGGGCCAGGCGGCGCTCGCGGCGGACGCGGTCTTCGCCGCGCTCAAGGAGCAGCTGTCGGAGGGCGAGGCCGAGGACATCGTCGCGCAGCTGCCCCGCGACCTGAAGGCCACGTGGGCACGGGCATGACACCGCGGCGCCCGTCGCGCCGGCGGTCCCGGCCGATGACGAAGCGCGCTCGGACCTCCCCGCCGCGCCGGGCGACGGCGCCCGAGGAGGCGAGCCTGCTCGACGAGGCGACCGCGCTGCGAAACGCGCATCCGGAGACGAGCCCCCGGCTCACCGGCGGCGACGTCGACGCGGACTGGGTGAGCGCCTACGCCGCCGGGGACGAGGCGGTCGGGGGCAGCACGACCACGCCCGACCAGGACGTCGTGGACGAGCTGGGCGAGGCGCTCGGCGTGCCGCAGGCGCCGGACGCCGAGGTGCGGACGGCCGCCGACATCCTGGCGGAGCGCGACCGCCACCGGTGGGCGATCGAGCGCGAGGTCGAGCAGGAGGCGAGGGAACGGGAGGCGAGGGAACGGGAATGAAGATACTCTGCGCGACCGATTTCTCCGACGCCGCCGCCGCCGCGGAGGCCGAGGCCGTGCGCGTGGCCCAGCGACTCGGCGCCGAGCTGGTCTTCGTTCACGTCGCCGTCGAGCGCCCGCTCTACGGAGAGACGCTGCTCAGCATGCCGGACGTCGGCACCGTCTACGAGGCGCAGCGACGCTGGGCGACCGACGTGCTCGAGGCGCGCGCGGCGGCGGTCGGGGCGCAGGGCGTCCCCGCCCGCTACCGTCTCGAGGCCGGCTCCCCGCCCGAGACCGTGGCGCGCGTGGCGCTGGACGAGAAGGCCGACATGATCGTGGTCGGGACGCACGGTCGGAGCGGTCTGCCCCGGATGCTGCTCGGCAGCGTCGCCGAGCGCATCATCCGGTCGGCGCCGTGCCCGGTGCTCAGCGTCCGGCCGCGCGACTGACGAGGAGACGACGATGAGGGTGAGAGAGGTCATGACTCCGGGCGTCGTCACGCTCGAGGAGACGGCCACCTGCCACGACGCGGTCGCGCGCATGGTGCGCCACCGGGTCCGCCACCTGCCGGTCGTCGGCGAGGACGGCGCGCCGCGCGGCATCGTCACCGATCGCGACCTGCGCCATCAGCTCTTCGCGCCGGAGACCTTCCGGCAGATCGGCACGGTGAGCGTGGAACGGCTCATGTCGGAGGTGCCGGTGAGCCGCGTGATGTCCTCCCCGGTGGTGTCCGTCGACGCCGAGGCCGAGCTGGGCGAGGCCGCACGGATCATGGAGGAGGAGAAGCTCGGGTCACTACCCGTCGTCGAGCAGGGCCGCCTAGTGGGAATCGTGACCGAGACCGACCTCCTGCGGAAGATCGTCGGCGAGGACGCGTGCTGTGCGGACGTCGAGACGATCGTCGTCTCGTTCCCCTGACATGGCACGACGGCTCGAGATCACCGGGGTGTCGAGGGCCGAGGCGGCGCGGCTGCGCGCCGACGCGCGCGTCCAGGCGGCGCTCGGCGCGCTGCCCGCGGGCGCGCCGGGCGCGCGGCTCGTCGTCGCCGACGAGAACGGCCCCAAGGGGGGCCGCGCGTTCCGCTGCGCGATCACCGTGGGCCGGTCGGCGCGCAGCCCGGTGCACGTGGAGTCGGTGGCCACCACGCCGCGGCTCGCGCTCGACGGGGCGCTGACGAAGCTCGAGCGCCGGCTGGCGCGCGAGCGGGACCTCGCGCGGGAGAGCCGCCGCCGGCCCAAGAAGTACTACGCGGCCCTCCGGGCCCGGGCGAGCGCGGGATGACCCTGCGCGAGCGGCTGCGGGGGCTGGCCCGGGTGCAGAGCGACGCGTCGCCCGTGGTGAGCCTGTACCTCGACACGCGGTGGACCGACGAGCAGCAGCGGGCGCGCGCGCGCGTCTTCCTCGACGGCGCGCTGGACCGCGCGCGCCGCGGTCCGCCGGCGGCCACGGTGCGCGGGGACCTCGACTGGGTCGAGGGCCAGGCCCGGGCGCGCATCGACCAGACCGCCGACCCCGGGGCGGCGGGTCTGGTCGTCGTCGCCTGCGGGCCCGCCGGGCTGCGCGAGGCCTTCGCGGTGGAGGGCGTCGTGCCAAACGTGCTGGCGCTGGACGCGCGGCCCTTCCTCCGCCCGCTGGCCGACGTGGCGGAGGCCCACCCGCCCGCCCTCGTCGCGATCGTCGATGGCGAGCGCGCGCGCCTGCTGCCGCTACGGGTCGACGGCGCTCCACCGGAGGAGGTGACGCTGGAGAGCGCGGTCGAGGGGCATCACCGGCGCGGGGGCTGGGCGCTCCTCGCCCAGTCACGGTACGCCAACCGGCTCGAGAACCAGCGCAGCCGCCACCTCGACGCGGTCGCGGAGGCCATCGGAAGCCTGGCCGACGTCGAGCAGATCGTGCTGGCCGGCGAGCCCGGCGTGATCGCCGCGCTCCAGGCGCGCCTGCCGCGCCCGCTCGCCGCGCGGGTCGCCGGGACGATGCGGGCGGCGCAGCACGAGCCGGCCGGCGCGCTCGCCGCGCGGGCGCGGGTCCTCCTGCAGGACGCGGAGCGGCGCGAGGAGCGGGAGAGCCTCGACGCCGTGCTCGTCGAGGCCGCCAAGGGGGGGCGGGCGACGGCCGGCGTGGCGGCCACGCTCGACGCCGTGGGCCGCGACGCGGTGCACCGCCTCTACGTGCTCGAGAGGTACCACGAGCCGGGAACGGCCTGCGACCACTGCGGCGCCCTCGTCACGCCGGTCCGGTCTCACTGCCCGCTGTGCGGGCAGGCGACGCGGACGGTCGAGCTGGGCGAGGCGATGGTGGAGCGCGTGCTCCGCGGTGGCGGCACCGTCGAGACGGTGGCCGAGCACGCCGCGCTCGGCGCCGTCGGCGGCGTGGCCGCCCGGCTGCGGTGGGCGGTGTGACCGCGGTCATGCGCGTCCTGCTCGCCGTGGACGGCTCCGACGACGCCCGGGCGGCGACCGCCTGGCTGGCGGCGTTTCCCTTGCCCGAGGGCGCGCGAGTGCGGGTCGTCAGTGTCGCCTCCGTCCCGACGTCGGCGCTCGACATCCCGCCCGTCCGCGAGCTGCAGCAGTCGATCCGGGATGCCACCCGGGCGATCGCGGACACCGCCCGGGCTGCGCTCGGGGCCCGGGCCGAGACGAGCGACGTGCGAGAGGGCGATGCGCGCGAGCAGATCCTGGCCGCCGCCGAGGCGTGGAAGGCCGACCTGATCGTGGTGGGGGCGCGGGGGCTCGGTGCGGTCAGCGCCGCCCTTCTCGGCAGCGTCTCGCTGGCCGTCGCCCGTCACGCGTCGTGCGCGGTGCTGGTGGTGAAGCGCCGGGCGCGCGCCCTGCACCGCGTGGTGGTCGCGGTGGACGGATCGCGCGAAGCCCTCGCGGCCGCCCGCTTCCTGGCCGCGCTGCCGCTACCGAACAGCTGCCGGATCGATCTCCTCGGCGTCGTCGAGCAGCCGCCGCTGCCGGCGCTCGCCGCGGACGGCGTGGCGACGAGCGTGGGGACGCAGGCCCTCGTCCAGATCACGGAGGAGCGGCGGCGGGCGCTCGAGCCGGCGCTCGCCCGGGCGGAGGAGCCGTTCCTCGGCAAGGTGGCGGGTCTGCGGCGCTTGGGGGCGACCGGCTCCCCCGGTGAGGAGATCCTGAAGGTCGCCGCCGAGGCGGACGTCGATCTCGTCGTCCTGGGCGCCCGCGGCCTCGGGCCCCTCGGACGGATCCTCCTCGGCAGCGTCTCCGAGCACGTCCTGCGCCACGCGCCCGGTCCGGTGCTCATCGTGAAGGGCAGCGGACCGTGAGCCGGGCGTTCGGCGTCCGCCAGGTGCTGTTCCCCACGGACTTCTCCGACGTGTCGCGCCGGGCCGGGCGCACGGCGGTCGCCATCGCCGAGACCTTCGGGGCCCGGATCCACGTCCTGCACGTCGTGCCGCCGGTCACCGACCCCACGCCGGCCCAGGAGGCGCTCCCGGACGCTCTCGCCGAGCTCGCCACCGACCCGGCCCCGGTCGTTGCGACCGTCACCGGGCTGCCGGCACGGGAGATCGTGCGCTACGCCCGGGGCCACGGGATCGACCTCGTCGTGATGGGCACCCACGGACGGACCGGCTTCTCGCACGCGCTGCTCGGCAGCGTGGCGGAGGCCGTCGTGCGCCGTGCACCCTGCCCGGTGCTCACGATCCCGGCCCGGGCGCCCGAGGAGGTCCCGGCGCCGTCGGGGTCCGAGCCGGTGCCGGCCCGGTGCGTGGCATGCCAGAAGCCGTCGGAGGATCTGATCTGCGCCGCGTGCCGCGCGCTCATCCGTGGCGAGGCGCTCGAGCGCAAGCGGAAGGAGGAACGGCCCGGCACCGCCGGGGGATGATCGACGCGTGACCGCAGGCACCGCCCTCGGCGACGTCGCGCCACGCCTACCTCTACCTGGACTTGATCGGGGCCGAGAAGTCCATGGGGTTCCACGCCCCGCAGTAGGCCGCCCGCATCCTGGCCGAGTCCGTCGACTTCACCCGGCAGGGGCAGGTCGTTCTCAGGACACTCGACCGGACAGTGGGGCGCGAGTGGGGCGCCGGGGTTCCGGCGCCCCGCCCGCCGTTCCGACCGCGCAACCAAGTGCCTGCCGGCGTGGAGCTCGCGCCGTGGCACGCGCATCGCTAGGGGCTCCCCCCCGAGGAGGAATCCGATGGTCCTTGTCTGGAACGAGCCCCGCGACTGTCCCTTCCTGAACCCTGCCCGCCCCAGCCGAGCCGAGGACATGCCGCTCGGCGCGCTGTACTGCCGCCTGCCGGACGGCGGTGTGCTGCTGCCCTCCCCCGTGGGGCTCCGGCAGTCCTGCCTGTCCGGCCGCTGGCAGGCGTGTCCGGTCTACCGGCGCCACCGGGACGCCGAGGCCGAGGCCGCGGCACGCTGAGCCGCGTCGGGGCGGGCGTGCGCTATGCTTGCCGTCGGAGCGAGCGCATGGGGAACACCTTCGGGCATCTCTTCCGGGTGACGACGTGGGGGGAATCGCACGGCGCGGCCATCGGGGCCGTCGTCGACGGCTGCCCGCCGCTCCTGCCCCTCGCCGAGGCGGACATCCAGCCCGATCTCGACCGGCGGGCACCGGGCCAGAGCCACCTGGTGACGCAGCGCCGGGAGTCGGACACCGTCCGCATCCTGAGCGGCGTCTTCGAGGGGCGCACGCTCGGCACGCCCATCAGCCTGATGATCGTCAACGAGGACATGCGGCCGGGCGACTACCGGGAGATCCAGGAGAAGTACCGGCCGAGCCACGCCGACTACACGTACGACGCCAAGTACGGCACCCGCGACTGGCGCGGGGGGGGCCGCACGAGCGCCCGGGAAACGGCGGGCCGGGTGGCCGCCGGCGCGATCGCGCGGAAGCTGCTCGCGACCCGCTGGGGCGTCGAGATCGTCGCCTGCGTCTCGAAGGTCGGGACCCTCGTGGCGGAGTGCGACGTCGAGACGGTCACGCGGGCGGCGGTCGACCGCACGCCCATCCGGTGCCCCGATCCCGCCGCCGCCGAGCGCATGATCGCCGCCGTGGAGGCCGTCCGCAAGGAGGGCGACTCGCTGGGCGGCGTCGTCACCTGTGCGCTCCGCCACTGCCCGGTCGGCTGGGGCGAGCCCGTGTTCGACCGGCTGGAGGCCGACCTCGCCAAGGCGGTACTGAGCCTGCCCGCCAGCAAGGGCTTCGAGATCGGCTCGGGCTTCGCGGGCACCGACCTGACGGGCCGCGCGCACAACGACGAGTACTACATGGACGGCGACCGCGTGCGCACCCGCACGAACCGGAGCGGCGGCGTCCAGGGCGGCATCGCCAACGGCGAGACGATCTACTTCCGTGTCGCGTTCAAGCCCACAGCCACGATCGTGCGCGAGCAGCGGACGGTCACCGTTCGTCACGAGGACACGACGCTGACGGGGCGCGGGCGCCACGACCCCTGCGTCCTGCCGCGCGCCGTGCCGATGGTGGAGGCGATGGCGGCGCTCGTCCTCGCCGACCACGCGCTCCGCCACGAGGCGATCCGGCCGAAGTAGCCCCGCCCGGCGTCCTCAGACCACGAGGAGCCCTCGCACCACCTCCACCAGCACCGCCGGCAGGAGCTCCTGGCAGCGGAGCACGGCGTAGCCGCGGCCGAAGACGGCCGTCATGTAGGCGGGGGCGTCGCGGTCCACCGTCAGGCAGAACGGGACGAGCCCCTGCATCCGGGCCTCGGCGACGGCCTGGCGCGTGTCCTCGATCCCGTAGCGGCCATCGTAGTGATCGACGTCGTTCGGCTTGCCGTCCGAGAGGATCAGGAGCAGGCGGTGGCGCTCGGCCCGCCCGGCCAGCAGTGCGCTGGCGTGGCGGATCGCGGCCCCCGCGCGCGTGTAGCCGTCGGGCTCGAGCGCGGCCACCCGGCGCCGAACCACGACGCCGCCCGGCTCGTCGAAGCCCTTGATCGTGAGCACCCGGACGTGGCCCGGCCCCTCTCCGGAGAAGCCGAAGGCGGCGTGCCGGTCGCCGAGCGCGTCGAGCGCCTCGAGGAGGACGATCAGCGACTCCTTCTCGACGTCGATGATGCGCAGGCCGCCGCCGACCCAGCCGTCGGTGGAGGCGCTCACGTCGACGAGCAGCGCGATGGCCAGATCGCGGCGGGTGGGGCGGACCGCGGTGTAGAGGCGATCGTCCCCCGGCAGGCGCGACCGCCAGTCCGCGTAGGCGGCGACGTAGGCGGCGAGATCGAGATCGGGCCCGTCGGCCTGGCGGCCCACGCGCCGGCGCCGCGGGTGCAGCCCGTCGAAGCGGCGTCGCACGCGGCGCACCAGCGCGGCGTGGCGCGCCATCACCTGCTCGACCCACGCGTCCGAGCCCGGTGCCGCCACGCCGGGGCGGACGACGGCGCCCCGGGCACGATAGGCCCCGAGCCGGTAGTCCCACTCCGGGTACACGACGCCGGCGTCCGCCGCCTCGCGGGTGGTCGGGATGGGCGCCCGGGCGGTCGCCGGGGCGTCGCTGTCGAGGATCTCCCGCGGCGTGCCCGGAGTCTGCACCACGCGGGCCTCGGGCAGCTCGGACAGCGAATCGGCGAGATCGGCGGCGTCGGCGCCCTCGTCCCGGTCTACAGGGCGCTGCAGCCCCATGGGGTCCTCCGCGCCCTCCATCGGCTCGTCGGGGCGGACCATCCACGTCCCGGGCCGGTCGTCGTCCTCGTCGTCGGCGGCCTGGCGCACGCGCGGGCGGTGACGGAGCGGCGCGCTCCGTGGGGCCCCCCGGAACGGCGCCTCCTCGTCACCGCCGCCTCGCCCGTTCCCCCGGCCCGGCGCGGGCGGCGGCGCCACCGTCTCACCCCAGAGCGCGGCGGCGGCGATGCCGCGGTAGCCGCCTCCCGCCTCCGCGCGCAGCCGCGCCGCCGTCGCCCAGGCCCAGCCCAGCGAGTCGTCGGGCGTCGCGGCGAGGGGTACCGCCAACGGCGGCGAGGACGGGTCGGCGGCGAGGACGTCCCGGACGAGCTCCTCGACGGCGCGCTCGGAGCGGCGCAGCCACTCGAGCGGCGGCCGCGCGGCGAGGGCGGCGGCTCGCGCCGCCCGAAGGTCCGCCGCGAGACCCGCGAAGTCCCGCGCCAGCGCTCGATCGATCGCGACCGCCTCCGCCAGCAGGTAGAGGTCCTGGGCCAGCCGATCGGCGGCGCCGCGGCCCGGCGTGCCGCGCGCCGCGCGCGCCGCCTGCTCGAGCGCGAGCAGGCGATCGGTCGCGACCGTGACCGCGTCGTCGTTCCCGGCCGGGAGCGCCCGCGGCAGCCGGATGGACTCGCCGTCGGTCGACGCAAGGGAGGCGCGCCGCTCCAGGTGGCGAGGCGCGCGGCCCAGGGCGCGGGCGAGCCACGTCGCCGCCGGCGGCGGATCGCCGGGCAGGATCGGGCGCGCGCCGGGGTAGAGGGCGCTCACGACGAGCTCCAGCCGCCGCTTCACGCGAGCGAGCTCCACCTCGTGCCGGGCCCCGGGCGGCCGCGCCCGCCACCACAGCTCGCGCGCGGCCACCGCGGCCCGCCGCGCGCCCTCGACGAGGAGCGCTTCCGCTTCGGCCACGGGCGGGGCTACGCCACGACGCCGATCACGTCGTGGATAGCGGCGAGGAGGTCGGGGTCGTCCGTGAGCGGGCCCGCCACGGCGGTGCGGCAGGCCTGCCCGAAGGGCACTCCGCTGGCGATCAGGCGGGCGGCCGCCACGAGCAGCCGCGTGCTCGGCACCTCGGGCAGGCCGCGGTCGCGCAGCCGGCGCAGCCGGCCGCCGAGGGCCACCAGGTCGTCGGCCGTACGAGGCTCGACGCCGCCCTCGTGCGCCACGATCCGGCCCTCGAGGTCGGGGGGCGGAAAGTCGAACTCGAGGGCCACGAAGCGCTGCCGGGTGCTCGGCTTCAGGTCCTTGAGGATGTGCTGGTAGCCGGGATTGTAGGACACGATCATCTGGAACCCGGGCGCCGCCGGCACGAGCTCGCCGGTCTTGTCGATGGGCAGCACGCGGCGGTCGTCGGTCAGGGGATGGATCACCACCACGATGTCCTGCCGAGCCTCCACGACCTCGTCCAGGTAGCAGACCGCACCGGCGCGCACCGCGCGCGTGAGCGGCCCGTCCTGCCAGACCGTCTCCGTCGCCCGCACGAGGTAGCGGCCGACGAGGTCGCTGGCCGCCAGGTCCTCGTGGCACGCCACCGTCACCAGCGGACGGCGCAGGCGCCATGCCATGTGCTCCACGAATCGCGTCTTCCCGCAGCCCGTCGGCCCCTTGAGCATGACCGGGAGCTGCTGCCGGTGGCACGCCTCGAAGACGGAGATCTCCTCGCCGACGGGGAGGTAGAAGGGCTCCCGGGCCGGCGGCGGCCGCACGCCGTCCTGGCCGGTCAGCCTGCCCTCCTCAGACGGCGGGGGCGCGGGCGGGGGCGACCCGCTCGCGCGCGGGCGCGGGGGCCAGAGGCCCGGCCAGGAAGAAGAAGTCCCACAGGTACAGCGCCACGCCGGCGGTGAAGAGGACGCCGGTGGCGACGAGCATGAGGAAGTGCACCTGGAGCTTGAGCTGGGTGTCCAGGTAGCCGATGCCGAGGATCCGCTCCAGGTACGTCTGGGTGATGCCGGCGGTGGCGAAGGCCATCGTCATGCCGAACATCCCCCCGATCTGGAGCCAGAAGGACCAGAACCCGGCCGTCGTCTCGCGGGAGTCCTCGGGACGGCCGGTGAGCCCGGGCATGGCGTAGGTGATCAGGCCGAGCACGATCATCACGTAGGCGCCGAAGAAGGCCATGTGGCCGTGCATGGGCGTGATGAGCGTGCCGTGGGTCCACTTGTTCACCGCCGGCCAGGTGTGGGCGAGGCCGAGGAGGCCGGCGCCGAGCGCGGAGAAGATGGCGCTGCCGATGGTCCAGTGCAGGGCCATGCGGTTGGGGTGGCCGAGGCCCGAGCGCCGGATCGCGTAGTACGCGTACATCGCCATGCCGAAGAACACGAACGGCTCCAGCGCGCTGAAGAACCCGCCGATCGGCAGCCAGTAGCGCGGCACGCCGATCCAGTAGTAGTGATGCGCGGTGCCGAGGATCCCGGAGATGAAGGTCAGCCCGACGATCACATACAGCCACTTCTCGAGCACCTCGCGATCCACGCCCGAGAGCCGGATGAGCAGGTAGGCCAGGAGGGCGCCCTGGATCATCTCCCAGACGCCCTCCACCCACAGGTGCACCGTCCACCAGCGGTAGAAGACGCTGACCGTGTAATTGTCGAACTCGAAGAGCGCGGGCAGGTAGAGGAGCGCCGTGCAGGCGAGCCCGCCCACGAGCACGCCCTCGGTCGTGGTCAGCCGCCCGCCGGCGCGGATGGTCATGCCGATGTTGTAGAGGAACAGGAGCATGACGATCACGATGACGATCTTCAGCGGGAACGGCTGCTCGAGCAGCTTGTTGCCCGCCGTCCACCGGAACACGTAGCCCACGACGGCGGTGACGCCCATCGCCGTCCACAGGGCGAGCGCGACGTAGGCGAGCCGGACGCTGTAGAGCTCCACCCGCGATTCCTCGGGCACGAGATAGTAGGTGGCGCCCATGAACCCGGTCAGGAGCCACACCAGGAGCAGGTTCGTGTGGATGGCCTTGACCACGTCGAAGGGCAGCAGGCCGATCAGCGGATCGGGGCCCAGGTACTTGGCGGCGGCGAGCAGGCCGAAGACCATCTGCAGGCCGAACAGGAGCAGCGCCACCACGAAGTAGGGATAGGCGACGCGCTGCGACTGAAACCTCATGGGCGGAGTCCTCTCACCGGAGCGTCAGGAGGTAGGCGACGATCTGGTCGACCTGCTCCGGCGTCAGCGTCTCGCCGTAGTCGGTCGGCATCAGCGACCGGCCGCCGGCGGCGTAGGTCGGGCCCGTCAGCACGTGGGCGTTCGGGTCGACGATCGACTCGCGGATGTAGCCGGCCGCGTCCTTGGCCTTGCCGCGGTAGTCCGGGCTCGCGATGCGCGTGGCCGCGGTCGCGGGGATGCCCGCCAGGGTGGGGCCGACGATGTTGACGCCGGGGGCCACCGAGTGGCAGGCCGCACACCCCGGCGGCGTCGCGTTGTAGACGGCCCGGCCGAGCTCCACCGGGTCCTGCGAGGCGGCCTGCCCCGGCGTCGCCGCGCCGAGCACGGCGCCGGGCACCGCGCTGCCCTTCACGAGGATCGGTCGGGGCGGCCAGCCCTGGGTGTCGATCCGGCTCACCCATCCCAGGAAGGCGATGAGGCCCTCGATCTCGCCCTCGGTCAGGTTCAGGGTCGGCATGAGCCGGCCGTCCCGCTCCTCGGAGTAGAACCGCGAGGGGTCCTTGAGGAACTCCCGGAGGTACGGGGCCCCGCGCTGCTGGGTGATCTTCGTGAGGTCGGGGGCGTAGTAGGCGCCTTCGCCGAGGAGCGTGTGGCAGTTGGTGCAGTTGTGGCGGTGCCAGGCGTCCTTGCCCGCCACGACCTGCTCGTCGATGGCGGCCGCGTTCGTCAGCTTCGGGAACTGCCGGTGGCTGTCGATCGTCAGCACGACGAAGATCAGCGCGCTCAGCAGCGTGCTGATGAAGAAGAAGAGGCGGGCGGCGCGCTTCGTCACCGCCGTCGCGGCCCCGAGGGGAGCTGCCGCGCCCGCCGGACGGTGGACACCGCGAGCGCCACGACGGCGGTGAGACCGGCGACGGCGCTGCCGACGGCGAGGACGTCGGCGGCGAGAAAGAGCTGCAGGCGCGCCATCAGGAGGGCCCCGCTGGCGCCGAGGGCGCCGAGGGCGAGGACGACGAGGAGCGGCGCCGGCATCACACGCCGATCCGGTGGAAGTTCGCGACGGCGATCCACGCCGTGTACACGGTCGCCGAGGCCATCAGCGCGAGCACGAGCCACGCCAGGAGGCGCAGCACGACGGGGCCCCTGTCGCTCTCGCGCGCCGCCGGCGTCGTCATGGGTGTGAGCCCGACGAGGACGTCCGGCGACCGGACGGCCACCGATCCCACGGGCGCGCCTAGTGTCCCTTCCGATCCCGGCCGTGTCAACGGCCGGGCGGGAGCGCAGCTGGAAAACCGAACTCACGCGATCAAAGCGTGAAGGCCGCCCGTAACAGCGGGCCGCGTCTCGGCGTCCTCGCGCACACCCATCCGGCGGATCGCGACCCGCGTCGCGTGTGCAGGGCGCGGTGGCCGGGCCGGACGCCGGATTGAGGCGGCCGCGCCCCACGCGGGACATGTCCGCCCCAGGGCCGGCGGCGCTCGACAGCTAGCCCGGCGTGCAATTCTGCGGCTTTCGCCCCTGGCACGCGCGTTGCGCACAGGTCGGCAGCCGCGGAAAGGAGACAGTCCACTGCGTCGGGATCGGGTCGTCCTGCTGGGAGTCATCGTCATCGGAAGTGCCATCGCGCTCAGCGCATGGCTCGCGAGCGGCCAGTCGGCGGTACGACAGCCGATCGAGTTCCCTCACAAGGTGCACCTCGAGCTCGACGACCCGAAGCTCGAGTGCAAGAGCTGTCACGAGACCGTGGACACGGCGCGAGCCGCCGGCCGGCCGTCCACGGAGAAGTGTCTCTCCTGCCACAGCGGCAAGACGGACAGCGCGGAGCTGAAGAAGCTGGAGATCTTCGCGGAGAAGAAGACCGAGATCCCGTGGGAGCGGATCTGGCGTCTGCCCCAGGACGTCACCTTCTCCCACCGGCAGCACGTCAGCGTCGCGCAGATGGAGTGCCAGACCTGTCACGGCGATTTCAAGTCCCTCGAGCGGCCGGCGCCGCGTCCACTCAAGACGCTGTCGATGACGGAATGCATGGCCTGCCACGAGCGCTGGCGCTGGCCGGCCGACACGCCCGAGGTCGTCGCCTCGCGGCCGATCGCGGCCGACTGCAACGCCTGCCACCGGTGAGCGCATGATCTTCAGCCGACGGAACTTCCTGAAGGCGATGGGATTGACCGCGACGACGGCAACGGTCGCGGGCGGAACCACGGCGGACCTCGGCCAGGCGAGCGAGGACCTCGCGCGGTGGGCCACGCCGGAGGATCGCTGGGTCCCTTCGATCTGCCAGCAGTGCCCCGCCGGCTGCGGCCTCCTCGTGCGAGGCCTCGACGGTGTCGTGGCGGGTCTCCGGGGCAACCCGCTCCACCCGGTCAATCGCGGCGCCCTGTGCGCCAAGGCCTACGGCGCGCTCCAGCTCGTCGCCGACCCGGAGCGCTTCCGGGGACCTCTGCGCCGGGCCGGCGATCGGGGCAGCGGGCGGTTCGAGCCGATCGGGTGGGACGAGGCGCTCGACCAGCTCGCCTCACGGCTCGGCGAGCTGCGCGCCGAGGGGCTGGCCCACACTGCCGTCGTCCTGGGCGGCCAGTACCGCGGCCTCCGGGACACGCTCTGGCAGCGCTTCGCACGGTCGTACGGGACGCCGAACTACATCCGTGCGCGATGCATCGCTCCCGAGCGTCCCGCGCTCACGCACCGGCTGATGCAAGGCGTGACGTCGCCGCTGGCGTACGACCTGGACCGGGCGCGCTACGTCCTGGCGTTCGGGGTCGGGCTCCTCGAGAGCTGGATCAGCCCGGTGTGGGCAGGGCGGGCGTTCGGAGGCTGGCGTGCCGGCGGGGACCGCCTCCGCGGCACGCTGGTCGTGGTCGACTCGCGCCGCTCGCTGACCGCGGCGGCGGCCGACCGGTGGGTGCCGATCCGGCCCGGCACGGACGGCGTCCTCGCCCTGGGGATCGCGAACGTCCTGCTGCGCGAGCGGCTCTACGACGCTGCGTTCGTGGACGACAGCACCGCCGGCTTCGAGGACTGGGTGGACCCATCCGGCCGGCGCCATCGCGGCCTGCGGACGCTCGTGCTGCAGGACTACGGGCCGCTCGCGGTCTCCGAGCGCACGGGTGTGCCCGTGGAGACCATCGCGACGCTGGCCCGGGAGCTGGCGCGGACGCGCCCCGCGGTGGTCGTCGGCGAGCGCGGGCCGGCGTTCGGCCCGGACGACCTCGAGACCCGGATGGCCATTCACGCGCTCAACGCGCTCGTCGGCAACCTCGGCATGGAGGGTGGCGTGGTCATGCCGGGGGCGGTCCCGCTGGCGGCCCTGCCGCCGGTCGTCGAGGACGAGGTCGCGAAGAAAAGCCTGGCCCAGCCCCGGATCGACGGCGCCGGCGGGGGGGCCCACGGGCTCGCCACGGACGCCGCGCAGGCGCTGCCCGCTCGCGTCGCGAGCGGCCAGCCGTACCCGGTGAACGCGCTGTTCCTCTTCGCCACGAATCCGGTGGTCAGCCTTCCCGCCGGCGGGGAGCTCGCGGTGGCCCTCGGGAAGGTTCCCCTCGTGGTCAGCTTCTCGCCCTTCCCCGACGAGTCGAGCCGCTTCGCCGATCTCATCCTGCCCGACCACGTTTTCCTCGAGCGGTGGCAAGACGATCCCGTCACGCATCTCGCGGGGTTCGCCGCCTGGTCGCTCGGCCGCCCGGCGACCCGGCCGCGCCACGACACCCGGGACACCGCGGACGTGATCCTCCACCTCGCCAAGCGGCTGGGCGGATCGGTCGGAGAAAGTTTGGCCTGGGAGAAGTACGACGACGTCCTCTACGAGGCGGCGCGTGGGCTGCACGAGGCCGAGCAAGGCTACGTGGTCGCGCCGCGAGAGGAGGAGTGGGTCCGGAGGGTCCAGGGGCAGCAGGGGTACCGGACGCCCGACTTCGAGTCGTTCGACGACTTCTGGGACGCGCTCGGGGAGCGGGGGGCCTGGTGGGATCCGGCTCGCGCCGCGGCGAGCCGGCGCACCGTGCTCGGAACGAGCACGGGCAAGTTCCACTTCTTCGCCGCGACCCCCGACGGCACGATCGTCGGGCCGGGGCCGGCGCCGGCGGCCCCTCCGGATGCCGACGCTGCCTTCCCGCTCGTGCTGAGCACGTATCGGCTCGCCACCCGCCCGCTGGGCGGTGGACGCAACCAGCCGTGGCTGATGGAGAGCCCGGCGGCTCACGTCCCCACCGTCGCGTGGCGGGCGTGGGTCGAGATCCACCCCGAGGACGCTCGCCGGTCCGGCGTGGCGGCGGGTGACGAGGTCTGGGTGGAGTCGGCCAAGGGCAGGATGCGGGTGATCGCGAAGGTTCATGACGGCACCGCGCCCGGCGTCGTGCACGTGCCCATGGCCGGCGTGGGCGGCGCGCAGCCCAACACGATCATCGCCGACGTGGTCGATCCCACCCGCGGGCTCGGGCTCTTCAACACGACGCGGGTCAGGATCCGGAGGGCGTGACGATGCCGCTGTGGGGAATGGTGATCGATCTGGATCGCTGCACGGGCTGTCAGGCCTGCGCATTCGCCTGCATGGCCGAGAACAACGTGCCGGCCGTGGGGCCCGCCGAGGCGGCGCAGGGCCGGCGCATCGCCTGGATGCAGATCCTCGACGGCTCCTCCGGGCACGGCCCTGACGGCTTCATTCCCAGGCCCTGCTTCCACTGCGACGACGCGCCGTGCACCCACGTCTGCCCGGTGGACGCCACCAACCGGACGCCCGAAGGCCTCATCGCCCAGGTCTACACGCGTTGCATCGGCTGCCGCTACTGCATGGTGGCCTGCCCGTTCGACGCGAAGTTCTTCAACTGGCGGCGCTACCGGATGGCGACACTGGAGCCGAACCCCGACGTGTCGATCCGGCCCAAGGGCGTGGTGGAGAAGTGCACCTTCTGCCACCACCGGCTGCAGCGGGCGCGGGAGCGGGCGCGGACCGAACGGCGCGAGATGGCGGCGGATGAGTACCGGCCGGCGTGCATGGAGACGTGCCCGACCGGCGCCATCGTCTTCGGCGATCTCTCCGATGCGCGCAGCGAGGTGGCGCGGCTGGCGCACGACCCGCGCGCGTTCCGCTTCGGAGAAGAGCTGGGGACCGAGCCCAAGGTCACCTACCTGTCGAGGGTCAGACGCCATGCATGACGAGGCCCGCCCACCGTTGATCCTCTCCGGCCCCTTCGCCTGGAAGGAGGTCGCCGTGCTCGGTGCGATGGGCGTCCTGCTGGCGGTCGGGCTGGTGGCGTACGCCCAGCAGCTCACGACGGGCCTCGGCGTCACCGGCCTCAACACCCCCGCGTACTGGGGCCTCTACATCGTCAACTTCGTCTTCTTCATCGGCCTGTCGGCCGGCGGCATCATCGTGGCCTCGCTCGTCCACGCCTTCGGCATCCGCGAGTTCCGCTCCGTCGCGCGGATCGCCGAGCTGATGGCGATCTCGTGCCTGGTGCTCGCCATGATGTTCATCCTCCTGGATCTGGGTCGGCCGGACCGGATGCTCTTCCTGCTCCGGCACGGGCGCCCGCAGTCGCCCCTCGTCTGGGACGTCACCGTGGTCAACAGCTACCTGCTGATCGGCCTGACCTACGCGTACTTCGGCATGCGCGCCGACCTGGTCCGCGCGGCCGCGTCGCCGTCGCGCCGCCGCTGGCTGCACCGGATCCTGACGCTGGGCTACACGGATCTTTCGCCTCGCGCGCTCGCGCGCGATCACCGCCTTCTGCGGGCGCTGGCCGTAGTCGGGCTGTTCGCGGCCGTCGCCCTGCATACCGTGACCGCCTGGATCCTGGGCCTGGTGAAGGCGCGGCCGGGCTGGCACGGCGCGATCATCGCGCCGCTCTTCATCGTGTCCGCGACCGTCTCGGGCGTCGCCCTGCTGCTCGTCTCGGTCGTCTTCTGTCGCCGGGTGCTCGGGCTGCCGCTCGAGCCGCGGGCGGTGCGGGGCCTCGGCACGCTGCTCACCGCGACGATCCCGATACTCGGGTACTTCCTCTTCGCCGAACTCCTGACCGTGATGTACGCGGGAGAGCCGGCCGCGATGCAGGTCTTCAACGAGATGATGTTCGGCCGCTACGCGCCGGTGTTCTGGGGCAACCTCGTCCTCGGCCTGCTGGTCCCGCTGGCGATCCTGGGGGCCACGCTCCTCGACGTGTCGCGACGGATCGCGGTCCCGGCCGTCCTCCTGAGCAGCGCCGCGCTGGCCGCCGGCGCGGCGGCGCTCGGCCTGCGCGTCCCGGGCGTCGAGGGCGCGCCGGGCTACGTTCTGATCTGGGCGGTGATCGCCGCACCCGTGCTGGTGGTGCTGCTGGCCCCGATGGGGACGGAGACCCGCCTGGGCGTGGCCGGCGCCCTGGTCGTGCTCGGCGTTCTCGCGGAGCGGTGGAACATCGTGATCCCGCCCCTCATCGGGCATGCGCACCTGCCCTATCCGCGCGGGTTCTATGCCCCGAGCGGGACCGAGCTGGCGCTCGTGCTCGGCGTCTACGCCGTCGGCGGGCTGCTGTTCGCCTTCTCCGCGCGGTTCCTCCCCCTCGTGGAGCACGAGTGATGCACCGGCTCGCCCTCGCCGGTCTCCTCGTCGTCGCCGTCGCATTCCCGGGCGCTCCCGGCCCCGCGACGGCCGGCCCGGACACGCTCGCTGATCTGTTGCCCGGCAACGCCGTCGAGGGCAGCCGCCTCTTCGTCTCCCGCGGGTGTATCCGGTGCCACGCCGTGCGCGGCGACGGGGGGACGGTGGCCTCCGATCTGGGCCGGCTGCGGCTGAAGCGCCCGTTGCTGGAGCTGGCGGGGATCATGTGGAATCACTCGCCACGGGTGGCCGCGGTGTTCCGCGATCCGGGCGCCCGGCAACCGAAGCTCGAGCCCGAGGAGATGGCGCACCTGCTGGCGTTCGTGTACTCCCTCGGGCACGTGGAGGGGCCGGGGGACCCCGCGGCCGGGGCCCGCGCCTTCCGGGTCAAGGGCTGCCAGACCTGCCACGCGGTCGCCGGCGCCGGGGGCGACGTCGGCCCCGCCCTCGACAAGTACGGACAGTACGCCTCGCCCCTGTTCCTGAGCGCGGCGCTCTGGGAGCACGCGCCCGCCATGGCGAAGGCCATGCGGGAGCGTGGCATGCAACGCCCGCGCTTCAGCGCCGAGAACATCGTCGACCTTCTGGCCTTCCTCCAAACCTCGGCCCCGGCGCGCCCGCGCCTCTATGCGCGCCCCGGTGACCCCGCCCGCGGCGAGACCCTCTTCGAGGACAAGGGCTGCGCCGGGTGTCACGCCGTCCGCGGCCAGGGCGGCAAGATAGGACCGGATCTCGCCCGGCCGGGGGCGCTGGGGGGAAGCCTCACGCAGGTGGCGGGCACCATGTGGAACCACGCGCCGAAGATGTGGGAGCGCATGGCCGAGCGCGGCGTCGAGATCCCCTCGCTCAGCGTGGAGGAGATGGCCGACCTCGTCAGCTATCTCTACCTGTTCCAGTTCATGGATGCTCCAGGCGATCCTCGCCGGGGCCGGGCGGTGCTGCGGGACAAGGACTGCACGGGCTGCCACGGGCTTCGCCAGGGCGAGCCGGGCGCGGCCGGGCCTCTCGTCGAGAGCGCGGCGCTCGGCAGTCCGGTCGCGCTCATCACGCGGCTGTGGAATCACGCGAGCCTGGCGGCCGCCCCGGGGAGCGCGTCGCGCCCCATGTTCACCGGAACAGAGATGGCCGACCTCGTCGCCTTCCTCGTGTCCATCCGGGACGGAAAGGACGTCCCGGGCGGCCGCGCACGCTAGCCCGCCGGAAGTCGTGGCAGGGCGAATCGTTGA
>JAICGY010000012.1 GCA_025922915.1 Candidatus Methylomirabilota bacterium
CCGCGCACCCCGACGACACGGCCGTCCTCGACCTCGACGAGCATGCCGCAGAGCGTGGGGTGGCAGTTCATCGGGCACATCGTGCGAGCGCGTTGCCGGGGAGCCATCGTGCGGTACAGTCTCTCGCACCGCCGCGCGGGCGACAAGGGCGCGGCCCGAGGAGACCGCGATGCGCGACATCTTCCGCGACCTGCGAGACGCCGTCGATCTGCACGTGCACCCCGCTCCCGACAGCTTTCCCCGCCTGCTCGACGACGTCGAGATCGCCGAGGACGCGCGCGCCAAGCGCATGCGCGCCGTCGTGCTCAAGGGCCACACGTCGATCACCGCGGACCGGGCGGCGATCGCCACCCGGATGGTCCCGGGCGTGGAGGTCTACGGCGGCGTCGTGCTGAACCCGGCGGTGGGCGGCCTGAACCCGGAGGCGGTGCGCGCGTCGATCGCCATGGGAGGGCGGGTGGTCTGGGGGCCGACGATGTGGGCGCAGCAGCACGTCGACTACATCCGCCGCCACCCGATGAGCGGCTACCGGGCGATCGGCATGCGCTTTCCCGCCCGCGGCGTGACGCTCTTCCGCGACGCCGCACGCACGGACGTCGATCCGCGCATCTACGAGATCCTCGAGCTCGTGCGGGAGGCGGACGGAATCTTCGCCACCGGGCACTTCCACCGCGACGAGGTCGGCGTCATCCTCGATCACGCCGAGCGCATCGGCCTGCGCAAGATCGTCGTGACGCACCCCAACTACCAGGTCCTCGAGTTCACGCTGGAGGACTGCCGCCGCTTCGCCGCGCGCGGCGCGTATCTCGAGTGGTGCTATCTGCCGCTGACGCCGCACTGGATGCTGCGCTCGCCCGAGTCGTGGGGGCTCGGCGAGATCGCCGCCGCGATCCGGGAGCTGGGCGCGGAGCGCTGCCTGCTCTCCAGCGACCTCGGCCAGCTGCACAACGCGCCGCCCGCCGAGGGGCTGCGCGAGTTCATCCAGGCGCTGCGCGAGGAAGGCGTCGCCGACAAGGACCTCGAGACGATGACGAGGGCCACGCCGGCGCGGCTCCTCGGCCTGGAGTGAGACGCCCCGGTCAGGCGGCGGGCGCGGCGCGGTCCAGCGGCCGGCGGCGCGCGGCCAGCGTGTCGACGACGGCCAGGAGCTCCACCGGCTCCACCGGCTTCGGGACGTGCATCTGGAAGCCGGCCGCGAGCGCTCGCAGGCGGTCCTCCAGGCTGCCGTGGGCGGTCACCGCGACGGCGGGGACGTCGCCGCCGGCCTCGGGGCCCCGGGCCCGGACCTTCCGGATGAAGGCGTAGCCGTCCTCGCCGGGCAGCTCGATGTCCGAGACCAGGACGTCGGGGGCCGCCTCGCCCAGCCGGGCCAGGCCCTCCGCCGTGCTGCTCGCGCAGGTCACCTCGGCGCCGGCCATGGCGAGGACGCCGTGGAACATGTCGAGCGCGTCCTGCTCGTCGTCGACGACCAGCACGCGGACGCCGGCCAGCGACGGCACGGCGAGGAGCCGGGGAGGCCGGGCGGCGGGGCGCGCGGCGGGCGCCCCGTCATCCACGACGGCGAGGAGCGGGAGCCGGACGGTGAAGCGGGCGCCGTGGCCGGGGCCTCCGCTATCGGCGGCGACCGTGCCACCGTGCAGCTCCGCCAGGTGCTTCACCAGCGCGAGCCCGATCCCGAGACCGCCGTGCGCTCGCGTGCTCGAGGAGTCGGCCTGCCGGAACCGCTCGAACACGTGGGGCAGGAGGGCCGGGTCGATGCCCTGCCCGGTGTCGGCCACCACGATCTCGGCGTGCGCGGGCCCGCGGGAGAGTCGGACGCTCACCTCGCCCTCGGGCGGCGTGAACTTGATCGCGTTCGACAGCAGGGTCCACACGACCTGCTGGAGCCGGCCGAAGTCGCCGGAGATCGGGCCCGCCCGGGGGTCGAGGACGGAGTGGAGCTGGATGCGCTTGGCGGCGGCGGCCGGCCCCAGCGCGTCGATGGCGGCCTCCACGACGGCGATCGGGTCCACGAGCCGGGTGTCCAGGCGCAGCTTGCCGGTGACGATGCGCGAGATGTCGAGGAGGTCCTCGATCAGCCGGCTCTGCGCGCGGGCGTTCCGCTCGATCGCCTCGCGGGCCCGGGCCGCCGTCGGCTCGTCGAGCCGCCCCGCCCGCAGCGCGACCGCCCAGCCGAGCACCGCGTTGAGCGGCGTGCGGAGCTCGTGCGAGAGCGTGGCGAGGAACTCGTCCTTCAGACGGTTGGCGGTCTCCGCCGCCGCGCGCGCCCGCTGCTCCTCGGCGAGGAGGCGCGCATTGCGGATCGCGATGGCCGCGTGGTCGGCGAGCTGGCGCAGGATCTCCTCGTCGCGATCGGTGAAGGGACGGGGCGTCCGGTTGGCGACGTAGAGCAGGCCCTCGATCCTGTCGCTCAGCACGATCGCCACCACCATGACGGTCACGACGCCCTCGCGCGCCACGGCCGCCTGGTAGTCCGCGTCCTCCGCGAAGCGCGGATCGCACGGCAGGTCCTCGCTGCGGACGGGCTGGCCGGTGGCCAGCACCAGCCCGCCGGCGCCCCGGCCGGGCTCGACGACCCGCCGCGCCGGCGGACCCCTTCGCGGGCCGACACGGTGCCGGAACACCATCTCGCCCGTCTCCGGCTCGCGCAGCACGACGGCGGACAGCTCGCTGGCGCAGAGTTCGCGCGCGCCCTCCGCCACCGTCTGCAGCACCGCATCGAGGTCGCGCGCCGTGCCGATGTCGTGCGCCAGCCGCGCGAGGAACGCCGAGCGGCGGGCCTCGGCCTCGGCGACGGTGAGGGCGGCCTCCGCGCGCTCGAGGAGGGCGCGCCGGCCTCGCTCCGCTCGCTCGCGCCCGATCACCAGCGCGAGCTGCGCGCCGACGTTCTCCATCGTCCGCGCCGCGGCCGGCTCGAGCGTGTCCGTCTCCACGACGATGGCGGCCAGCGTCTCGGCGCCCAGGCGGCAGGGAAAGGCGATCCGCGGGACCGTGCGGACGACGGCGCCGGACCGGATGCACGCCGCCGCCACCGCGCCCTCCGCGGAGTCCGAGGCGGGCTCGTGGGCCGGCGGCACCGCCTCCGGCGGCCACGTCGCGGCGCAGCGGTGCGGGCCAGCGTCCCCGGGGGCCAGCCAGAGGGCGCCGCGTCGCCATCGCAGCGGCTCGGCGAGCAGGTGCAGCACGGCGCACGCGGCGTCGCTCACGGTCGCCGCCTCGGCCAGCCGCCGGGCGATGGCGTGCTCGACGGCGGCCCGCTCCTCGGCGCGCGCGCCCTCGGCGATGTCGCGCACGAGACAGCGCGTGTGGAGCCGCCGGGGGCGCTGCGGCGTGTCGCTCATCGGTGCCGAGCATACCCCCGCGCCGGGAGCGGTCGCAGTCGGAAAAAGATTTCCCAGTCTGAACATGACGCGCCGGCGCTGGTACCATCCGGCGACAGGCGGCCGGCGTGCCGCTCGAAGGGGGAGCGATGGCGGGCCTGGAGGGCGTGACGGCGCTGACGTTCGACGTGTTCGGCACGGTGGTCGACTGGCGCTCCAGCATCGTGCGCGAGGGCGAGGCGCTCGCGCGGGCGAAGGGGCTGGACGTGGACTGGTTCCGGTTCGCCGACGCGTGGCGCGGGCAGTACCAGCCGGCGCTCGAGCAGGTGCGCAGCGGCGCCCGCCCGTGGACCCCGCTCGACACGCTCCACCGGGAGAGCCTCGAGCGCCTCCTCGGTGTGCACGGCATCGTGGGCCTGAACGAGCGCGAGCTCGATCACCTGAACCGGGCGTGGCACCGGCTCGACCCGTGGCCCGACGTCGTTCCCGGCCTCACGCGCCTCCGCCGTCGCTTCATCCTGGCCACGCTGTCCAACGGCAACGTCGCGCTCATGGTGAATCTCGCCCGGCACGGCGGCCTGCCGTGGGACGCGATCCTGGGGGCCGAGGTCGCGCGGGCGTACAAGCCGCAGCCGGCCGCCTACCTCACGACGGCTGCCCTCCTCGGCCTCCGCCCGGATCAGTGCCTGATGGTCGCCGCCCACAACAACGACCTCGCCGCCGCGCGGGCCCTCGGCTTCCGCACCGCCTTCGTCCCGCGCCCCACCGAGCACGGCCCGACCCAGACCTTCGACCTGAAGCCCACCGGCGACTGGGACCTCGTCGCCTCCGACTTCACGGACCTCGCCGACCGCTTGAAGTGCTGAAGTAGCCCACCCGCGGGATCGCGCGTGTGACACCCCGCGCGAGCGGGGAGGTGTCGGAGGGGGCGCCTCGCCCCCACCGACGTCGACAATCACTTCACGGCGCCGACCGTGAACCCGGCGATGAAGCGGTCGACGAAGAAGTTGTAGAGGATCGCGATGGGGACGCTCGCGATGAAGCAGCCGGCCATCAGCGAGCCCCAGAAGTACACGTCGCCGTGCACGAGGAAGGTCGGCACGCCGACGCTCACCGTGTAGTTCCGCGCGGCGGTGATGAAGGTGAGCGCGTAGACGAACTCCTGCATGACCAGCGTCAGCGTGAAGATGATCACGGTCAGGATCCCCGCCACCGAGATCGGGATGACGATCTTCACGAAGGCCCCGAACCGGCTGTGGCCGTCGATCATCGCCGCCTCTTCCAGGTCCTTCGGGATGGCCTTGAAGAAGCCCATCAGGAGCCACGTGCAGAACGGCACGGTGAAGGACGGGTAGACGAGGACGAGCGACCAGAGGGAATCCTGCAGCCCCAGGTCCCCGATCACCCGCGACATCGGGATGAAGAGGAGCGTCGGCGGCACGAGGTACGTCAGGAAGATCGCGATCCCGATCTGCTCACCCCCGCGACCGGCCAGCCGCGCCAGCGCGTAGCCCGCCGGCAGCGCGAGCAGCAGCGTGATCACCACGACGACGGCGCCGACGAAGAGGGTGTTGAGCAGCCACTGCCCGTAGAGCGTGTCCTCGAAGAGGACCCGCAGATTCTCGAGGGTGGGGGGCTCGCTGTAGATGAACGGGTTGTTCGTGCGCCGGAGGAGGTCGCTCTCCCGCTTGAACATCGTGATCAGCATCCAGTAGAAGGGAAAGGCGCTGAACACCACGAAGAGCAGGATCAGCCCCGCGTGCCCGCCCCGGGCCCCGATGCGGCGCAGCCGGTCGCCGTCCACGTCAGGTGACCTCGGTCCGCCGGGCCGCCCGCAGGAAGCCGATGGCGACGGCGACCAGGAGGGGAAAGAGGAACAGCGCCACCGCGGCGCCCTCGGCGAGGTCGCCGCCCTGGATGCCCGTGAAGAAGGCCAGGCTGGCGAGGACCTGGGTCGTGTCGTAGGGCCCGCCGCGGGTCAGCACGAAGATCACGATCATGTCGGTGAACGCGAAGACGAGGCCGAAGAGCCCGGCCACCAGCATGATCGGCCGGATGAGCGGCACCGTCACCTGGAAGAGGTGGCGCCAGAAGCCGGCGCCGTCCACCTGCGCCGCGTCGTGGATGTCGTGGGGGATCGACGTGAGCCCGGCGAGCAGGATCACCGTGGCCAGGGGCAGGATCCGCCAGACGTGAACGGTGATGACCGAGCCCATGGCGAGCCGCGGCACGCCGAGCCACATGAACCAGTCGCCGGGGCCGATCAGCCCCAGGGCCTCGAGGGTCCAGTTGATGACGCTGTACGTGGAGTCGAGGATCCAGAGCCAGCCGATGGTGCCGAGCGAGATGGGCGCCACCCACGGGAACAGGAGGAGCAAACGCACGACCCACTTGCCGCGGAACTCCCGGGTGAGGGCGATGGCGAGGATGGTGGCCAGCACCATGACGAGGATCTGGGAGACGATCGCGAAGATGAAGGTGTTCTTGAGCGCGGTCTGGAACTTGGAGGTCGCCAGGACGCTCGTGAAGTTGCGCAGGCCGACGAAGTCGAGGCTGCGGCTGCCCACGGTGACGTCGCTGAACGCGTAGAGGATGGCCAGGACGAACGGGAAGCCCACGATGAGGACGATGTAGAGGACGGCGGGGCCGATCATGAGGACGCTCAGCCACCGCGGCTCGTCGAGGAGGAAGCCCAGACGGCTGCCCCGCGCGCGGTCGGCCACGGCGCCGGGCCGCGGCTCGGCACGGACGGTCGAGTCGCTCACAGGGGCCTCGGCGGCACGCGCAGGCCGGTCCCGCGGTCGAAGAACTTGAAGTCCCGGCCCGGGACCGCGAAGTCGTGGCGCTCGCCGGCCTGCAGGGGGACGGCCACGGTGGAGGGCAGCCGGGCGATGACCTTGGCGTCCTGGAACTTGCCCTCGAGGACGCCGTACACCAGGCGATCGGCGCCGAGGTACTCGACGCGCGTGACGCGGAGGCCGAGGGCGACGAGCGTCTGGGCGGCGTCGTGTGCCTCGCGGGGCAGGAAGTGCTCCGGCCGGAAGCCGACGAGACAGTCCGGGCCCTCCACGAGGTTCATGGGGGGCGAGCCGAGGAAGCCGGCGACGAAGGTGTCGGCGGGATCGCCGTAGACCTCGACGGGCGTCCCGATCTGGCGGACGCGGCCGCCCTGCATGACGGCGATCCGGTCGCCGAGCCCCATGGCCTCGATCTGGTCGTGGGTCACGTAGATGGTGGTCGTCGCGATCCGCCGCTGGAACTGCTGCAGCTCGTCACGCGCCGAGGTCCGGAGCTTGGCGTCGAGGTTGGACAGCGGCTCGTCGAGCAGGAACACGTCCGGCTCGCGCACGACGGCGCGGGCCAGCGCCACGCGCTGCCGCTCGCCTCCCGACAGCTGCCGCGGCTTGCGGTCGAGGAGGTGGCCGATCCCGAACAGCGCGGCCGCCCACTCGACCTTGCGGGGGATCTCGTCCTTCGCCATCCCCTGCGCCTTGAGGGGGAAGGCGATGTTCCGCGCGACCGACATGTGTGGATACAGCGCGTACGACTGGAAGACCATCGCGATCTTCCGGCTGCGGGGCGGGAGGTCGTTCACGATGCGGCCGCCGATGAGGATCTCGCCCGCCGTCGGGTGCTCGAGCCCGGCGATCATGCGGAGCAGGGTCGTCTTGCCGCACCCCGACGGACCGAGCAGCACGAGGAACTCGCCCTCGCGCGTGGCGAGGTCCACGCCATCGACGGCGCGGACCTCGCCGAACGCCTTCGTGATGCGCTTCGTTTCGACGGTCGCCAACTACACCAGGCCCTTTTCCTTCCACTTGGCGAAGATGCGCTTGCAGGCGGTGTCCGCCTCCTTCAGCGCCTCCTCGGGGCTGGCGGAGCCGCTCGCCGCCTTCGCGAACATGACGTTCAGCACCCAGGTGCTGAAGATCTCGTCGATGGCGGCGTTGGCGTAGCCGGGGTAGCCGACGTTCGTCGCCCAGTCCAGCACGTCGTCGAGGACCTTGTACTTGTCGGCGGGATGGGCATTGCGGTCGTTGGCGATGAGCTTGCCGAGGTCGGGCACGGTCTTCGGGAAGCACGGGAAGTCGTAGAACTCGCCGGCCACGAAGGCGTCGCGGAAGTTCGTCGTGTAGTCCACGAGGAACTTCTTGGCCCCGTCGATGTTCTCGGCGAACTTCCAGACCACGTAGCACTGCATCACGTGCTCGAGCCCGATCGCCCGCGCCGGCCCCCGGAGGGCCTTGGTGAGCTGGATCTTCTTGGAGATCTCCGGGTCCTGCTTCTCGGCCGTGCGGGTGATGGAGATGGCGTTCAGCGCCAGCGAGATCTTGTCGGCGATCATCGCGCGGTTGTTGGACGAGGCGTCCCACGTGAAGACCTCGGGCGTCATCGCCTCCTGGAAGAGCGCCTTCACGAACTTGATCGCCTCCAGGGTCTGCTTCGAGTTGAGCGTGAGGTTGCCCCCCTCGTCCTGCTCGTGGGCGCCGAACGCGTACATCACCGTGCGCATGGCCATGCCGGTGTCGATCTCGTTGGCGAGGCCGACCCCGATCGGGCGGTTGAACTGCTTCTTGATCCTGGCGCCCGCCGTGCGCACCTCGTCCCAGGTCTTCGGCCCGTTGGGGAGGCCGACCTGGCCGAAGAGGTCCTGGCGGTAGTTCACGGGATCGGGCGTGAACGACGGGGAGAACGCGTAATACTTCTTCGTCTTCGGGTTGTAGGTGCTCTTGACGCCGAGGTCGATGGGCTTGCCCGCCGTCTTCTCGACCTCCTGGTAGACGTCCTTCAGGTCCACCGTCTGCTCCTCGAAGGAGGGCGGCGGCCAGTTGAAGAGGAAGAGGTCGTGGCCCTTCTGGGCCGAGATCTCGGCGGCCGCCCGCGGGTTGATGCCCGCGATGCCGATGTTGTCGACGGTCACCTCGGTGTCGTTCTTCTGGCCCCACTCGACGGCGTACTTCTTGTTGAACCACTCGTCGTAGGCGGGCACGAAGTGGACCCACTGGAGGATGCGCAGCCGCTTCCGCTGGGCACTGGCCCGCCCGGGAACGATGATGTTGGCCCCGAGGCCGGCGGCCACCGCCCCGACTCCGGTGGTCCTGAGAAACTTCCGCCGGTTCACCGCGTGGTCCGCCATGGGTGATCCTCCTCTGTGCGGGGCGTGGCGCCCTCCCGTGCACACGGCTGCCCCGAGCGCCGGTGCAGGGGCCGAGCGCAGCGTATGTCCCGCCCCGCACCGTGTCAAGACGCGCCGCCCGCCGAGGGCGGTAGAATGGCGGCCGCCGTGGACGCCTACCGGGCCGTCGTCGACAAGCGCGATCAGCGCGCGTTCGTGGAGCGCGCCCTCCCCGACGAGGCGCTGCGCCGCATCCTCCAGGCCGGCCGCATGACGGGCAGCAGCAAGAACCGCGAGCCCAACCGCTTCGTGGTCGTGCGCGACCGCGCGCGCCTCGACGCGCTGGCGGCGCTCGGCGCATGGGGCCGGTGGCTCGCGCGCGCGGCGGTCGTGGTCGTGATCGTCCAGATTGAGCGTCACGAGTTCGACGCCGGTCGCTGCGCCCAGAACATGATGGTCGCCGCCTGGGCCGAGGGCATCGGCTCCTGCCCGGCGCACCTGCCGGAGGCCGCGGTGGCGCGACTGCTCGGCGTGCCGGAGACCGTGGCGGTGAACCGGGTGATCGGCTTCGGCTACGTGGATCCCGCGCGGGCGGCGCCGCCCGCCGGCGTCGCCCGCCGCCGCCTGCCGCTGAGCGAGCTCGTCCACGAGGAGGGCTGGCGCGCCGCCGCCGCCGGCCGGGGAGACCGTCCATGACCACGACCACGCACGCCGGCCCCACGCCCGCGCTGCTCGCCGCGATCAACGCTGCCTTCAACAGCCGGGACGTCGAGCGCATCATGACGTTCTTCGCCGACGACTGCACGTTCTACATGGCCCGTGGCCCCGAGCCCGTGGGCCGCCGGGTCCACGGCAAGGCGGCGGTGGCCAAGGTCCTGGCCGATCGCTTCGCCGTCATCCGCGACATGCGCTGGGACCACGTCGACCAGATCGTCGCGGGCAACCGCGCGGTCACGGTGTGGATGGTCACGGGGCGGGGCGACGACGGCGAGGTCCTGAACTACCGGGGCTGCGACATCTACGAGTTCCGGGGGGACAAGATCCTCAACAAGGACACCTACTGGAAGCTCGTCGAGGGGCGCGACCGGCTCTGAACAGGGGCGCCGCGCGGTTGACGCGCTGCGCCATGAAAGAGGCGGGGGGCGTGTACCATGACGGGGGATGGGCGATCCGATCGAGGCCCTGACCCCCCCGGTAGCCCGCCGGGTCCCGCACGTGCTGGAGCTGCACGGCGAGCGGCGGGTGGACGAGTACTCCTGGCTGCGGCAGAAGGACGACGCGCAGGTCATCGCCTACCTGCAGGCCGAGAACGCCTACGCGGACGCCCTCCTGACGCCCACCACCGCCTTCCAGCAGGCCCTGTACGACGAGATGCTCGCGCGGATCAAGGAGGACGACCAGTCCGTCCCCTACCGGCTCGGCGCCTGGCTCTACTACTCGCGCACCGAGACGGGCAAGCAGTACCCCATCTACTGCCGGAAGGCGGCCGGGGTCGACACGCCGGAGGAGCAGGTCCTGCTCGACCTGAACGTGCTCGCCGAGGGCCACCCCTTCATCTCGCTCGGGGCGTACAGCGTGAGCGACGACGGCGAGCGGCTCGCCTACTCGCTGGACTACACGGGCTACCGCGAGTACACGCTCCACGTGAAGGATCTGACGACCGGGCAGACCCTGCCGGAGCACATCACGCACGTCACCGCCGTGGCGTGGGCGGCGGACTCCGCGACCCTCTTCTACGTGACGGAGGACGAGACCAAGCGCCCGGCACGGCTCTGGCGGCATCGCGTGGGCAGCGCGGTCGGCGACGACACGCTCGTCTACCACGAGACCGACGGGCTGTTCCGCCTGCACGTGTGGCGCACGCGCAGCCGGGCGTTCCTGCTCGCGCTGTCGGGCAGCTTCACGACCACCGAGGTACGCGCCCTGCCGGCGGGGACGCCGGAGGGCGCCTGGGACGTCCTGCTGCCGCGCGAGCAGGACCACGAGTACTACGTCGACCACGGCGGCGACCGCTTCTACATCCGCACCAACCGCGGCGGCCGCCGCAACTTCCGTCTCGTGACGGCGCCCATCGAGGACCCGCGGCCCGCGCGGTGGACGGAGCTGCTCCCCCACCGGGACGAGGTGATGCTGGAGGACGTGGACGTCTTCGCCGACCACTGGGTGGCGCACGAGCGCCAGGACGGGCTCGTGCGCCTCCTCGTGACCGAGCTCGCGTCGGGGCGCGCGCACCACGTGGAGTTCCCGGAGCCCGCGTACGACGTCTCGCCCGACGCGAACGCGGAGTTCCGGACGCCGGCCTACCGGCTGCGGTACCAGTCGCTCGTCACCCCCGCCTCGGTGTTCGACTACGACGTCGCCGGCCGCACGCTGCGCCTGCTGAAGCAGCAGGAGGTGCTCGGCGGCTACGATCCCGCGCGCTACCGCTCCGAGCGCGTCCACGCGACGGCCCCCGACGGGGCCCGCGTGCCCATCTCGCTCGTGGTGCCGGCCGGCGCGCCGCGCGACGGCTCGACGCCGCTGCTGCTCACCGGCTACGGGGCGTACGGCATCCCGTACCCCGTGACGTTCTCGTCCACGCGGCTGAGCCTGCTGGAGCGCGGCGTGGGCTTCGCCATCGCGCACATCCGCGGCGGCGGCGAGCTGGGCAAGCGCTGGCACGATCAGGGGCGGATGCAGGCCAAGCCGAACACCTTCACGGACTTCATCGCCGCCGCCGACTTCCTCGTGGCCCAGCAGTACACCGCGCGCGACCGCCTGGTGATCGAGGGCGGCAGCGCGGGCGGCCTCCTGATCGGCGCGGTGCTCAACCGGCGCCCCGACCTCTGCCGGGCCGCCGTGCTGCGGGTGCCGTTCGTGGACGTGGTCAACACCATGCTCGACGAGTCGCTGCCGCTCACGGTCGGCGAGTTCGAGGAATGGGGCAACCCGAAGGTGCGCGAGCACTACGACGTGATGCGGACCTACTGCCCGTACTCCAACATCCGTCCGCAGCGCTATCCGGCGATGCTCGTGCGGACGTCGCTGAACGACAGCCAGGTCATGTACTGGGAGCCCGCCAAGTACGTGGCGCGCCTGCGCCGCTTCAAGGCCGACGGCACCCCCCTGCTGTTCAAGATCGACATGGACGCCGGCCACGGCGGGGCGTCCGGCCGCTACGACGCCCTCCGGGAGCTGGCGCTCGACTACGCGTTCGTCCTGAGCCAGCTCGGTCGCGCCTGCTGACGGTCGGCCCCCGGGCTCACGCCGCCGCGCGCCGCGGGGCGAGCGCCAGCCCGACCGCGGCCAGCGCGACCGCCACGCCGAGCGCCGTCCAGCCCGCGTGCGCCAGGAGCGTCGCGCAGAGGACGACAGCCGCCGCCGGCACGAGCGCGTCCGCCGTGCGCCGCCAGCCCATGGTGGAGGACCGTCCGTGCGCTGCCAGCCAGGGCAGGCTCGCGTTCACGAGCATGAAGCTCAGCAGCACCGCGGCATCGGTCAGGGTCGCGACCTCCGCCACGCCGCCGACGAAGAGCAGGGCGCCGGTGACGACCAGCACGAGCCACGCGGCCTCCGCCGGGACCTGTCGGGCGCCGACCCGCGCCAGCCGCGCCGGCAGGACGCCCGCCGCCGCCATCCCGTAGACGGAGCGCGACGCGGACACCAGGAGGAGCAGGACGGTGTTCGCGGTGGCGGCGAGCGCCACGAAGGCCAGGCCGGCCGCCGCCCGCTCCCCGAGGACGGCGCCGGCGACGCGGGCGAGCGGGGCCGGGGAGTCGGCGAGGGCACCCCACCCGACCGCGCCGGTCGCGGAGAGCGCCACCAGGACGTAGATCGTCGTCGTCACGCCCATCGCGATCCAGAGCGCGCGCGGCAGGTCACGCGCGGGATCGCGCATCTCCTCGGCGAGGTTCCCGAGCTCGTCGAACCCCAGGTAGGCGAAGAAGATCAGCGAGGCGGCGCTCCAGACCCCGGCGATCCCGTGGGGCGCTTCCAGGTAGTTCGTCGACGTCCACGACGGGGCGCCGAGGAGGATCACCGCGATCAGGCCCAGGACCTCCACGAAGGTGAGCGCAACGGCCAGGCCGACGGACTGGTCGATGCCGACGGCGACCACGAGCCCGAGCGCCGCGAGCAGGGCCACCGCGTTCGCGGTCACCGGGGTGCCCGCGAGGTGCGCGAGGTAGCCGCCGAAGCCGAGCGCCACGGTGGCGGCGGCCAGCAGGTCGGCGGCGAGCATGAGCCAGCCCGCGACGAACCCGGCCCGCGGCCCGAAGGCCAGCGCGGTGTACTGGAACTCCGGCGAGTTCCGGGGGCGCAGGCGGCCCAGCCGTGCGTACGAGTAGGCGGTGAGGGCGGCCGCCACGCCGGCCACGAGGAACGCGATCCAGAGCGCCCCGCCGGCCCGGCCGGCGGCGGGCGCGATGAGCGCGTAGACGCCGGCGCCGAGGATGACGCCCACCCCGGACAGGGCGGCGCGCCAGAGCCCAAGGCTCCGGCGCAGCGCGGGCGCCTGCGTCACCGGTCAGCGGCGCGCGTGATGGTCGGCCAGGACCTGCGCGACGCAGGCGGTGAGCCGCACGCCGGTGGGCACGTGCAGGAACTCGTTGGGCCCGTGCGCGTTCGACTCGGGGCCCAGCACGCCGGTGATGAGGAACTGCGCCTCCGGGAACCGCTGGCCGAGCATGCTCATGAACGGGATGGTGCCGCCCTCGCCCATCGCCATGGGCGGCGCGCCGAAGAACGCCTTCGCGCCGCGCTCCAGCGAGGCGGCGAGCCAGTCCGCCGTCGGCGGCGCGCTCCAGCCCCCCGAGGAGCCCTGGGCGCTGAAGGTGACGCGCGCGCCGTACGGCGGGTCCGTCTCGAGCAGCGCCTTCAGCCGGCGGGCGGCGTCGGGAGCGTCCGTGGTCGGGGCCAGGCGCAGCGACAGCTTCAGCGCGGTCTGCGGCCGCAGCACGTTGCCGCCATCCTCGGGGGCGGGCAGGCCGGCCGCGCCCGTGACCGACAGGGCGGGGCGCCAGGTGCGGTTCAGCAGGAGCTCGACGGGGTCGTCGAGGGCCGGGCGCATGCCGGCCACGAACGGATAGCGGCGCCACACGTCCTCGCCGAGGGCGGCGGCGGCGGCCCGGGCCTGGGCGAGCCGCTCGGGCGGCACCGTCACCTGCAGCGCCGGCGGCAGGATCGCGCCGGTCCGCTCGTCCTCGAGGCGCGACAGCAGGGCGCGGGCGATGCGGAAGCTCGAGGGCACGATGCCGGAGGCACCCGAGTGGATGCCCTCGCCGAGGACCTCGACCGTCAGCACCCCGTTGACGAGCCCGCGCAGCGAGGTCGTGGTCCAGAGGTGGTCGTAGTCGCCGCAGCCGGAGTCCAGGCCGATCACGAGGCTCGGGGTGCCGATGCGTGCGGCGAGGGCGTCGACGTAGGCGGGGAGGTCGGGGCTGCCGCTCTCCTCGCACGCCTCCACCAGCACCACGCACCGCGCGTGCGGCGTCCGGGCCGCCTGGAGCGCCTCGATCGCCGTCAGCGCGGCGAAGGCCGCGTACCCGTCGTCGGCGGCGCCGCGACCGTAGAGCCGCTCGCCACGGCGCACCGGCGTCCAGGGGCCGAGCCCGTCCCCCCACCCGACCATCTCCGGCTGCTTGTCGACGTGGCCGTAGAGCAGGACGGTGTCGTCCGCGCGCCCGGGAACCTCGAGGACCAGCAGCGGCGTGCGGTCCGGCAGCCGGACGACCTCCGCCCGCAGACCCTCGACCGGGCGCTGCCGGGCCCAGCGCTCCACGAGCGCGACCGCCTCGTCCAGGTGGCCGTGCTTCTTCCAGGCCGGATCGAAGGCCGGCGACTTGGCCGGGATGCGGATGTACTCGACGAGGGCGGGGAGGATCTGGTCGTCCCACACCTGCTGGACGTGGGCGAGCGTGCGGTCGGCAGCGAGCGTTGTCATGGAGTCGGATGGTATCACCGGGCGCGGCCGGCGCTCACGAGGGCGACGCCGGCCAGGATGGCGACGCCGCCGGCCGCCTCCGCCCGCGTCGGCACGCTGCCGAAGAGCGCCAGCGACCAGACGATCGTGACGACCGGGCTCGCGGTCAGGATCAGCGTGAGGCGGCTCATGGGCAGCCGGCGCAGCGCCAGGTAGTAGAGGGCCCGGCTGACGACGACGTTCACGGTGGCGGCCAGCACGAGGAGCGGCCAGGCGCCGGCCTCCGGCCACGCGAGCACGCCCTGCCCGGCGGCGAGCACGAACAGGACGGCGCTGGTGGCGGCGAGGCGGAAGAAGAAGAAGTCCATGAACGGCATCGCGCCGCCGTACCGCTTCACGATGGCGGAGTGCAGGGCGTAGAGGAAGGTGGAGCCCACGATCACGAGCGCGCCCCGCCGCGCGTAGTCGCCGGGCTGGATGCTGACCACGACGGTGCCGGCGACGGCGAGGGCGCCGCCCAGCACGTCCTGGCGCCGCAGCCGCTCCCCCAGCCAGACGACGCCGAGGCCGACGCCGAACAGGACGGAGGTGCGGGTCAGGAGCGCGGCGGTGCCCGGGTCGATCCACCGCATGGCGGCGAAGCCGAGGTTCGTGTTCACGCCGACCAGGAGCCCGAGGACGAGGAAGAACCGGGGGTGCCGGCGCAGGGTGCCGAGACCGATCCGCCCGCGCGCGAGCACGGCGACCTGGGCGGCGGCGAGCACGAGCATCCAGAAGGCCGAGGCCGCAGGCGGCATCACGCCGATCAGCAGGCGCGCGAACACGTAGTACAGCCCTTCGACCAGCAGCAGCAGCGCGACGAGCAGGGGAGCGGGCACGCGGGCCCGAGTCTCCCGCATGGCCGGGCCGCGATCAAGACGCTATAGTGAGCGCCGGCACGTCATCCTGGAGGACCCCATGAAGATCGCCCGGGTGGAGCACCTGCACGCCGACGCTGGCCAGCGCAACTTCGACTTCCTCAAGATCACCACCGACGACGGCCTCGTCGGGTGGAGCGAGTACAACGAGTCGTTCGGCGGCCTCGGCGTCTCCGCCGTGATCGACGGCCTCGCGCCGCTGATCGTGGGCAAGGACCCGCGCGCCCACGAGGCGATCGTCACCCTCCTCTACGCCGTCCGCCGGCAGGCCAGCGGGGGCGTCGTCCAGCAGGCCATCGGCGCCATCGAGAACGCGCTGCTCGACGTCAAGGCGCGGGCGCTCGGCCTGCCCGTCTACGCCCTGCTCGGAGGGCCGGTGCGGGACCGCATTCGCCTCTACTGGTCGCACTGCGGGACGTACCGCCTGGCCTGGTCCGGGCCGATGCAGATCCCGGCCCTGAAGACGCTGCAGGACGTCGTGAACGCGGGCAAGGAGGTGGTCGCGCGGGGCTTCACCGCCCTCAAGACCAACGTGTTCATCCTCGGCAAGGAGCCGTACCTGCACTCGCCCGGCTTCGCGCGCGGGGGGCCCGGCTTCCCGGAGCTGAACGCGGAGCGGCACGTGCTGGCGGCGATCCGGGAGCAGCTGGCCGCCTTCCGGGAGGGCACCGGCCCCGACGTGGACATCCTGGTCGACCTGAACTTCAACTTCAAGACGGAGGGGTTCCTCCAGGTCGCGCGCGCCCTCGAGCCCTTCGACGTCTTCTGGGTGGAGATCGACACCCGCGATCCGCAGGCGCTGCACTACGTCCGCTCGCGGACGACCATCCCCGTGGCCTCCTGCGAGTGTCTGTTCGGGCGGCGCGACTACCGGCCCTACCTCGAGCGGCAGGCGGTGGACGTCGCCATCATCGACACCCCGTGGAACGGGGTGTCGGAGTCCCTCAAGATCGCGGCGATGGCCGACGCCTACGAGGTCAACGTGGCCCCGCACAACTTCTACGGCCACCTCGCCACCTTCATGAACGCGCACTTCTGCGCGGTCGTGCCCAACCTCCGCATCATGGAGATCGATCCCGACGTCGTCCCCTGGTACGACGACCTGGTGACCGTGAAGCCGAGGATCGAGGCCGGGCACCTGCTGCTGCCGACGGGGCCGGGCTGGGGCACCGAGGTCGACGAGCAGGCGGTGCGCGCGCATCCGCCGCGGAAGCGGTGAGGCGAGGAGGGCGGCCGGCATGGAGCCGCTGATCGCGTACCTCCACGTCCTGACGTTCATCCTCACCGGCGCGTTCCTCACCGCCGAGATGGTGGTGTGCCGGCCCGATCTCACGGTCGCGCAGGTCCGCGCGCTCCCGCGTCTCGACATCCTGTTCTTCGCGGCGGCGCTGCTCGCGCTGGCCACCGGCCTCCTGCGCCTGTTCGTCTACGCCAAGGGAGTGAGCTTCTACCTCCCGAACCCCTTCTTCTGGGCGAAGATGGCGCTGTACGTGGCCATCGCGCTCATCTCGATCCGGCCGACCCTCGCCTTCATCCGGTGGAACCGGGCCATGGCCGGGGGCGGCGCGGCGCCCCCGGCCGAGCAGGTGGCGGGCGTCCGGCGGCTGCTCCACCTGGAGCTGGGCCTGTTCGCGCTGATCCCGCTGATGGCCGTCCTCATGGCGCGAGGCATCGGGCGGTGAGGCCTCGCGGGAGGCTTCACACTTCTTTACCGGCCGCACACACCAGCGACACGCGCGCCTGCGACGCTCAGCGTGGCGGCCGGATGTCCCGGCCGCGGCACACGAGGAGGACGGCATGCCGAGTCGACGGACGATCCTGGGAGTGGTGGCCGTGCTGGGCGTGGGGCTCGTGGCGAGCGTGGCGGCGGTGGCCTACGGTCACGCCGGCGGCGGGCGCCACGGGGTGATGAAGCGCGTCGTGGCCGCGACGATCGACGAGGCGCTCGACCAGGCGCAGGTGACGCCGGAGCAGCGGGCGAGCGTCCACGCCTCGCGCGACCGGGTGTTCGTGGCGCTCGAGGAGCACCGACGGGCGCGGCTCGCCCGCCTGGAGGAAGCGCTGGCGCTCTTCGAGGCGGACCGGATGGATCCGGCCCGCGTCGCCGACTATCTCAGCCGGCATGAAGCCGAGCACCGGCGGATGGCCGACGCGATCGCCCAGGCCATCACCGAGGTGCACGCCGTGCTGACGCCTGCCCAGCGCACGGCGGTGGCGGACTGGGTGCGCGCGCACCGGTGGGGACCGCGCGGCTGACGCGCGCATGACGGGCCGCACGGCCGCGCTCCTCGTCGAGGACGACGCCCGCCTGGCGTCGCTGGTGGCCGAGTACCTCGGGCGCCACGACGTCGACGTGACGGTCGCCGGCGACGGAGAGCGCGGCCTGGCTGCCCTGCGACGCCGCCGCTTCGACGTCGTGCTGCTGGACGTCATGCTGCCCGGGATCGACGGGTTCGAGGTCTGCAGGCGGATCCGCGCCGACCCGACGGTGGGGGCGGTCCCGGTCCTCATGCTGACGGCGCGCGGCGAGGATGTCGACCGCATCGTCGGGCTCGAGCTCGGCGCCGACGACTACCTGGGCAAGCCGTTCAACCCGCGCGAGCTGCTCGCGCGCATCCGCGCGGTGCTCCGGCGGGGGACCGCCGCGCCCGGCGCCCGACCGCGGCTCCGGACGGGCGCGCTCGAGATCGATCTCGACGCCCGCGCGGTGACGGTGGACGGGCGTCCCGTGTCGCTGACCGCGTACGAGTTCGAGCTGCTCGCGATCCTGGCCCGGGCGGCCGGCCGGGTGCTCTCGCGCGAGCAGCTCCTCGACGCGCTCAAGAGCCAGAGCCACGAGGCCTTCGACCGCTCGATCGACGTCCACGTCTCGCGGCTGCGGGCGAAGATCGAGCGCGATCCCCGGGAGCCCCGCTACATCCGTACCGTGCGCGGCACGGGCTACGTGCTCGTGCGGCAGGGCGAGCCGGTGGCGTGAGGCTGCACTCGCGGATCTACCTGCACTCGCTCGGCGTCCTGCTCGTCGTCGGCGTGGCGACGAGCCTCGTCTTCGCGCTCGCCGGCCGCGGCGGGCTCGCCCGCGAGATGGGAGAGCGTATGGCGCGGCACGTCGCCGGCCTGGTCGGCGAGCGGCTCGACGACGGGCCCGCCCTGGCCGCCCGCGTCCAGCGGCTCCACGAGGACCTCGACGTCGACGTCGTCGTGCGCGACGCGCGCGGGAGCGTGCTGGCCGCGGCCGGGCAGGGACTGCCGCCTCCCGCGCCCGAGGCGCTGGCCGCCTCCCAGCGTGGCGAGGTTGTCACGCGCGCCCGTCCCGTGCCGTACGCGCTGGCGCCCGTGCGCGCGGGCGGCGGGACGGGCCCGCGGGGGACCGTCGAGCTCTCCGCGCCCCGGCGGTTCGGGCCGCCGACCCTCCTCGGCCCGCTGCTCGGGGTCGGCCTGGTCCTGTTCGCCGTCGCGCTCGCCACCCGGCCGCTGGCCCGCCGGCTCGTGCGGCCGGTCGAGCAGCTCACGGCGGCGGCGCGGCGGCTCGGCGCCGGCGACCTCAGCGCCCGCGCCGGGGCGCCGGAGCCCGGATCCCACCGTCACCGCTGGCGCCGGGCGGGCGCGGACGAGCTGGTCACGCTGACGCGCGCATTCGACGAGATGGCCCAGCGCGTGGAGGGGCTCGTCCACGGCCAGCGGGAGCTGCTCGCGAACGTGTCGCACGAGCTCCGCTCGCCCCTGGCCCGTGTGCGCGTGGCTCTGGCCCTGCTCGCTCGCGATGCGGAGAACGAGCCGCGGCTGCGCGCCCTCGAGCGGGACCTCGCCGAGCTGGAGCGGCTCGTGGACGACGCGCTGACGACGGCGCGGCTGGACGCGTCGGGGCTGCCCGTGAGCCTTGGCGCCGTCGACGTGCGGGCGCTCCTGGGCGAGCTCGTCGAGCGCGCCGGGCACGACCCTGTCCTCGTCGGGTGTGACGTCCGCCTAGCCGACGGCCCGGAGCTCACGCTGGCCGCCGACGGTGCGCTGCTACGGCGCGCGTCGTGGAACCTCGTGGAGAACGCCGCCAAGTACGGAGCGCCGCCGATCGTGCTCGCCGCCGCCCGTGACGGAGCTCATCTGACGCTGACCGTGACCGACGAGGGGCCGGGCATCCCCCCCGGGGCACGGGCGCGCGTGCTGGAGCCATTCGTCCGGCTGGACGCCGCCCGGACGCCCGGAGCGGGCGGCGTCGGGCTCGGCCTCACCCTCGCGCGTCGCGTGGCCGAGGTGCACGGCGGTACCATCGCGATCGGGCCCGCCCGCGTCCAGGACGGCGCCGAGCGGGGCTGCCGGGTGACGCTGCGCCTGCCGGCCGGTCAGCCCTTGACGGCGCCCGCGGTCAGGCCGGAGACGTAGTAGTCGAGGAAGAGGACGTAGACGATCACGATGGGCACGCTGGCCAGGACTGCCCCGGCCATCAGCGAGCCCCAGTAGTAGATGTCGCCCCGGATCAGGTCCGCCGTCACGCCGACCACCGCCGTCTTGTTCGCGGTCTGGGAGACGAAGGTGAGGGCGTACGTGAACTCGTTCCAGGTGAGGGTGAACCCGAAGAGAGTCACGCAGACGATTCCGGGAATCGCCATGGGCAGCACGATGCGCGTCAGCGACTGCAGCCGCGTGGCGCCGTCGACGAGGGCGCACTCCTCGACCTCCCGCGGGATCGTCCGGAAGTATCCCATGAGCAGCCACGTCGAGAACGGGACGAGGAAGGTCGGATAGGTGACGATCAGGGCCCAGATGCTGTCCGAGATCCCGAGCCACACGACGACCTGCGACAGCGGCAGGAACAGGAGCGTCGGGGGCACCAGGTAGGTGATGAAGACCGCCGTCCCGAAGGAGCCGACGCCGGCGAAGCGCAGCCGGGCCAGGCTGTAGCCGGCCAGCACCGAGATCACGAGCGAGATGGCGGTGGCCACGACGCTGATGATCAGGCTGTTCGTCATCCAGGTCAGGAACTCGGTGTCGAAGAAGAGGAACCGATAGTGGTCGGTGATGGCGCCGGTCTGGATGAGGAAGGGGACCGCCTTGAGATCGTAGAGCTCGTTGTCGGACTTCAGCGAGGTGATCAGCATGAAGTAGAAGGGGAACAGAGCGAAGAAGACGAACGGGACGAGGTTCGCGTAGCCAAACATCGACGACCGGATGCGGGCGCCGCGGCTCTGGACGGCGGCCATCTCACTCCCTCCGGATCCAGCGGAGCTGGACGAAGACCACGGCGGCGAGCATCGGGAAGAGGAAGAGCGAGATCGCGGCGCCCTGCCCGAGGTTGCCGCCGTTGAGGCCCACCTGGTAGGCGAGGGTGGCGAAGAGATGCGTGGTGTTCACCGGCCCCCCGCGCGTCAGCACGTAGACGATGTTGAAGTCGGAGAAGGTGAAGATCGTCGAGAACAGGATGACCACGGCCAGCACGGGCTTGAGCAGCGGCAGCGTGACGTGCCGGAACCGGGCCCAGGAGCCCGCCCCGTCCACCTCCGCCGCCTCGTAGTACTCGCGGGAGATCGAGACGAGGCCGGCGAGAACGATGATCGCGAAGAACGGCAGCCCGCGCCAGACGTTCACCGCGATGACGGCGGCCATGGCGTAGGAGGTGACGCCCAGCCAGTTCGGCCCCGGCGGGTCGATGAGGTTGAGCCGGATGGCCGACCAGTTCACGACGCTGTAGAGCGAGTCGAACATCCACCACCAGCCGAGCGTCGAGAGCGCGGTGGGGATGACCCACGGCAGCAGGACGGCCCCGCGCACCAGCCGCTTGAACCGCAGGCTCCGGAACAGGAGCATGGCCAGCCACAGCCCCAGGAGCGTCTTCAGCGTGACGGCGATGGCGGTGAAGACGAACGAGTTGTACACGGTGCGGCGAAAGACCTCGTTGCCGAGGATGTCGCGGAAGTTCTGCAGCCCCACGAACTCGCCCGGCGAGCCCACCCAGTAGTCGGACAGGCTGAAATAGATGGCCATCCCGAACGGGTAGGCCACGAGACACGTGAGCAGCAGCAGGGCGGGCAGGATCAGCGCATAGCCGAACACGTGCTCCTGCTGCAGCCACTCGTGCAGCCGCGAGAGGCGGCCGGGCCGGGAAAGCCCGGTCGCCTCCAGCGCCTGGGGGCCGACGGCCATGCTACGACTTGCCGCCCTTCTGCAGCTGCCCCTTGATGGCGAGGGCCACCTGGTCCTGCGCCCAGGCCATGGCGCGCTTGGTCGGCATGCCGTTGATGGCCTTGGCCACCATGTCGGCCATCACGTAGTTGACGTCGATCAGCCGGACGGCCGCGCTCGGCTTCGCCGGCCAGCCGCGCGGGTGCGCGAACTCCGCCTCTCCCGGCAGCATCGCGAGCTTCGGGTTGCGCGCCCAGATCGGATGATCGGCCAGGTTCTTGAGGGGCGGATGGTTGAAGGCGTTCGAGGCGACGATCCAGGCGTCGTAGTTGTCCTTGCGCATCAGGAACTGGGTGAACTCCTTCGCGAGCTCGATGTTTTTCGAAAACTTCCAGATGCCGATCGACAGGATCGGCGGCGCCGAGTGGGTCCCCGCCGGGCCGGCCGGGCTGGAGTGGTGGTTCAGGTCGTCCGCCACCGGCATCTTCTTCGCGACCGCCGCCGCGTAGGGGCTCACCGGGTTGTGGATCCAGGAGCCCTTGCCCGAGAGGATGAAGCGGTTGTTGCCGGCGTCGTCCCACGAGAGGACCTCGGGCTCCATCGCGTCCTTGAAGAGCTCCTTGTACCACTCGATGACGCGCGCGGTCTGCTCCGAGTCGATGGCCGGGGTCTTGCCGTCCGCCTCGATCACCTTGGCGCCGTGGGACCAGGCGATGGACCAGTAGCTCGAGTGGGCGTCGGAGCAGTGACTGATGGGTAGCCCCACCGGATGCCCGGCCTTCTTCAGCACCTTGCCGTGCTTGAGGAGCTCGTCCCAGGTCTTCGGCGCCTCGAGGCCCGCTTTCTTGAAGATCGTCTGGTTGTAGGTGCCGGGAAACGAGATCCAGAACCACGGGACGGCGCGCCAGCCGGAGCCCGTCTGGCACGCCTCGGCTGCGAACTTGTACCAGCCGCCACCCTCCTTGCCGAGCTTGTCGACGATGTCGGTGACGTCGGCAAGCTGCTGCTCGTAGAGGAAGGGGTCGTCCGCGTTCGTGCGGTACATGTCGTGACCGGACTGCGACTGGGCCTCGGCCGCCACCTTCGCGGGCATCTGGAGGTGGGCGATCGTGTCCACGCGCACCGTGCAGTTCGCCTGCTTGCCGAAGGCCTCCGCCTGCGTTCGCAGCTCGACATCCGCGGCCGGCACGAAGTGGTTCCAGGACAGGAACGTCAGCTCGCGCTTCTGGGCGAAAGCGGGCGCGCGCCCGAGCGTGAGCCAGGAGGCGAGGCCGGCCGAGGTGCCGGCCGCGGCACGGAGAAACTGACGGCGAGACGTGCGAGTCATGAGCGACTCCTTTGTCGGTGATGAATTCGGGGCCGGTCCGGGGATCGGAGCGATGTCACCTCCTCGCCGAGCGGTGAGAGCCGAGGTGCCCGCTTGTACCATCAGCCGTCGCACCCTGTCAACGTCAGGTGACGCAGATTGTCAGGGAGTCGTGGGGCGCGGGCACGTGCGAAGATGGAGGCGTGGCGGGGGGGCTCGACGCCATCGAGATCGAGACGGGATCGCGGCCGGTCGCCGCCGTGCTCTGGATGCACGGGCTCGGCGCCGACGGCCACGACTTCGTCGACCTCGTCCCCGCCCTCGGGCTGCCGGAGCGCCCCGGCGTCCGCTTCGTCTTCCCGCACGCGCCGATGCGCCCGGTGACGATCAACCACGGCATGGTGATGCGCGCGTGGTACGACGTGCGCGGCGACGCGGGCGTGCGGCGGGAGGACGAGGAAGGCGTCCGCGAGTCCGCGCGGCGCATCGAGGGGCTGGTCGCGCGCGAGCGCCAGCGCGGCGTCGCGCCCGAGCGCCTGGTCCTCGCCGGCTTCTCCCAGGGCGGGGCCATGGCGCTGCACACCGGGCTCCGCCACGCCGAGCGCCTGGCCGGAATCCTCGCCCTCTCGTGCTTCCTGCCGCTGCCGGACACCGTGGCGTCGGAGGCGGCCGCGGCGAACCGTGCCACGCCCGTCTTCATGGCGCACGGCACGCACGACGCCGTCATCCCGCCCGCGCGCGCCCGCGGCGCGCGCGACGTGCTGATCCGTCTCGGCTACGCGGTCGACTACCGCGAGTACCCGATGCCGCACGCGGTGTGCGACGCGGAGATCTCCGACGTCGGCGCCTGGCTGCGGAACGTTCTCGGCCTGACCGGCTGAGCCGTCACGCGCTGCGGCGCTCGGCCTCCGGCGCGCGCGCGGCCTCCCCCAGACGCTCGACCATGGGCTCGACGCGGCCGTAGTCCGGCTTGCCGAGGGGCAGCAGCGGGACCTCGTCGACCGTCAGCACCTCCGCCGGCACGTGCAGCTCGCTCGCGCCGTCCGCGGCCGCCTGCCGGACGAGGTCGGCCCGGCGGGCGCCGCGCTGGTCGGTCACGAGCACGATGCGCTCGCCCTTGCGGGGATCGGGCCGGCGCACCGCCGCGTGCCGGGCCCCCGGCCACGCGCGCGCGG
>JAICGY010000013.1 GCA_025922915.1 Candidatus Methylomirabilota bacterium
GGAGGCGTGCGATGTGGGCCCGGCGGTGCGGCACGCGCCGCGTGACGTAGTCGTCGACGGTGGTGACGCCGAACTGGTAGACGATCACGACGTCCTCCGGGCGCCGGTCCGGGCCGGCCGCGGGCTCATGCGGGCGGCCACACGCGGTCGGGCGGGAGCGTCAGGTCCGTGAACGGTGGGAGCGGGATGGACTGGACACGGTCGGCCCGGGCCGTCCCCTGGTACGCGCCCTGGGCGAGCGTGTGGGCCTCGATCCAGCAGGCATCGGGGTCGACGATCCAGTAGTGGGGCACGCCGTAGCGCGCGTAGAGCTGCCGCTTCACGCCGCGATCGACGGCCCGGGTGCTCGGGGACAGGATCTCGACCAGGAGCGTCGGCGCCCCCTCGATGGCCCGGCGGGAGACGAGCCCGGCGCGGTCCGGGGCGAGGTAGACGATGTCCGGCTCGACGACCGTCGTGTCGGCCAGGATCACCGTGACCGGAGAGATGAAGACCTCCCCGAGTCCGGATGTGTCCACGTGGGACCGGAGCAGCACGTAGAGGTTGCCGGCGACGCGCTGATGCCGTGGCACCGGCGACGCGGTCACGAACAGCTCGCCGTCGAGGATCTGGTAGTGGCGCCCGTCGTCGGGCAGGGCCGCGTAGTCGCGGTAGGTGAGGACGACGCGTGACGTGGACATCGTTGCGCCTCTGCCCGCGATTCTACGCCCGGCATGCGGGCGAGTGTAGGCGCCCGTGCGGCGGCCGCCAGGGTCACCGGCCGGAGCCGGTCCACCCGCCTCCACCGTGATACGGTGGATTTCATGAGCCTGGTGGACCGCTTCCGGGCCCGCTATCCCTTCCCGCTCGACGACTTCCAGCAGGAAGCCGTCCGCGCCATCGCGGAGGGGCAGTCGGTCATCGTCTCGGCGCCGACCGGGGCCGGCAAGACCCTGATCGCCGAGTTCGCCATCCAGGCCGCCCTGGAGTCGGGGCAGCGGATCGCCTACACGACGCCGCTCAAGGCGCTGAGCAACCAGAAGTTCGGCGACTTCACGCGCGCCTGGGGCGAGGAGCGGGTCGGTATCCTGACGGGCGACGTCAAGGTGAACCCGCACGCCCCCGTGCTCGTCATGACCACCGAGATCCTGCGCAACGCGCTCTACGGCAGCGGGTTCGAGGGGCTCGGTTACATCGTGCTCGACGAGTGCCACTACATGGGCGACGAGGGCCGGGGCACCGTCTGGGAGGAGATCATCATCGCGGCGCCGCCGACGGCGCGGCTCGTCGCCCTCTCCGCCACGGTGGCCAACGTCAAGGAGATCGCGGACTGGATCTCGCTCGTCCACCGGCCGATCGTGCCCATCTTCCACCCCCAGCGCCCGGTGCCGCTGCACTACTCGGTGGCCGACCTCGCCGGCGAGATCCACGACATGGCCGAGGTGCGCCGGGGGCGGGCCCGCGTGATCGGCGCCGAGCCGAGCGGCCCCGACGACCGCACCCGCTGGTACAGCCGGCGCGTCGTCGACCCGGGCGTGATGATCGAGGCGCTCGCCCACCGCGGGTGGCTGCCCGCGATCTACTTTATCTTCAGCCGCGCCGGCTGCGAGCGGGCGATGGACGACGCGATGCTGGAGGGGCGGCCCCTGATCACGCGGGAGCAGCGTCAGGAGGTGGACGAGGCGATCGCGGCGGCGCTGGCCGACCAGCCCGCCCTCGGGGAGTCGACGCTGAGCCGGTCGATCTTCCGCGCCCTGCGCTTCGGCGTCGCCCTCCACCACGCGGGGATCCTGCCCGGGCTGAAGCGGTTGATCGAGTCGCTCTTCGAGCGCGGCCTCTGCAAGGTCGTCTTCGCCACCGAGACGATGTCGCTCGGCATCCACATGCCGGCGAAGGCGGTGGTGCTGCAGGGGCTGACGAAGCGCACCGATCGCGGCTTCCGCTCGCTGACCCACAACGAGCTGACCCAGATGGCGGGGCGTGCGGGGCGGCGCGGCATCGATCCCGAGGGGCAGTGCGTGATCGCGCTGGACGCCCGCGACGGGCTCGAGGACGTGGCGCGGGTCGTGGACGGCGCTCCCGAGCCGATCGAGAGCCAGTTCCGCCTGGGCTACGGCTCGGCGGCCGCGCTCGTCGGCACCGGCGCCGAGCCCGAGGCCATCCGGCGGCGGATCGAGTCGTCCTTCGGCCAGTACCAGAATCTCAAGCGCATCCGCGAGATGGAGGCCGACGTCGGCGCGCTCGAAGGCGCGCTCGCGGAGGCCCGGCGCCACGAGGCCCCGTGCGGCGACTTCCCGCGGATCGGCCGGTACCGCCGCGCGCGCCAGGAGGTGGAGGCCCGCCGGCAGGCGACCGGCCGCGGAGGGCGTCGGGGCGAGCGCACCGCGGTGGAGGCCGAGCCGGGGCGCCTGGCCCTCGTGCGGCGCAAGGGCGCGCCCAGTCTCGCCGTCATCCTGCGCGTGCACGCCATCCGGGGCCACCGGGTGCTGTTCGACGCCCTGCTGCCGCACGGCGCCGTGGTCCGCCTCAAGAGCGGGCTCGTCAAGCGGATCTTCTGGGCCACGCCGCCGCTGCACGTCCCCCGCGATCTGGACGGCGGCGGGCGCGACCGGGGCGGGCGGGGGCGCCGGGGCGGCGGGCTGCGGATCCTCGTGGACCAGCTCGAGCGGCTCTCGGTGCCCGAGCTGCTCCAGCGCGAGCGCGGGCAGGGGCCGGAGGCGGTGCTCGCCGCCATCGAGTGCCATCGCTGTCCGTGGGGCGCGACGACGGCGTGCGACCGCGCCTGGCGGGAGATCGAGCGGCTCACGGAGCGGCTGGCCCAGCGCCGCGAGGCCCTGGAGGCCGTGCGCGGCGCCTACTGGCAGGAGTTCCTGCGCGTGGTGGAGGTGCTCGAGCAGTTCGGCGCCGTGCACGAGCGGCGGCTCGAGCCCAAGGGGCGGCTGGTCGCCAGCCTCCGGCACGACAACGAGCTCCTCGTGGCCGAGGCCGTCTCGCGCGGCCTGCTGGACGACGCGACGGTGGCGGAGGCCGCCGCCCTCTGCTCCACGCTGCTCGAGGAGTCGCGCTCCGGGGAGGCGGCGATCTCGCGCGCCTTCCTCAAGAAGCAGCCCCGGCTCCGCCGCCGCGCCGAGCACATCCTGGCCCTGGCCGAGCAGCTCTTCCACGCCCAGCGCGCCCGCCACCTGGCCATCCCGGTCTCGGTGCAGCCGGGCTTCATGCCCGCCGTCTACCGGTGGGCGTCGGGCGACGACGACTGGTCCGGCGTCGTGGAGAGCGCGTTCGGCGGCCACGAGGGCGACCTCATCCGCGCCCTGCGGCGCCTCATCGACCTCCTGCGCCAGCTCGCCGACGGCCCCGAGGTGCCGCCGACGACCGCCCGGCTTCTGGGCGAGGCGGCGCGGGTCATCGACCGCGGCATCGTCCTCGAGAGCGCGCTCGTTTAGCTCGCGCCGGGGCTTCTGCTATGCTCGGCCGCGTGAGAGCGTGGGCGCTCGCCGCCGTGGTCCTCGTCGTCGCCGGGTGCGCGTCGACCCTGGGCCGGACCGTCGACCAGCGGACGACGCAGGGGCCCACCGCCGAGCAGATCTTCCTGTTCCGGGTCGCCGAGCAGAACGGGCGGGAGCCCACGTTCGACGAGCGGCGCCACTGGGACCAGGCCCTCGAGCAGCGCATCGCGACCTATCTGCACACCCACCAGGACAGGGCCAACGCGCTCGACGTGTCCACCTTCCGCTTCACCCGGCGGGTCGTCGTCGGCATGGACAAGGAGCAGGTGCTGATCCTGCTCGGCCCGCCCGTGACCACCACGACGGACGCCGGGCAGATGCAGAAGGTCGCGCGCGGCCACTGGCCGGCGATCGAGGGCAACGCCACCGAGGCGTGGGCCTATCCGCTCGGCTACGTCCTCTACTTCGCCGGCCCGCGTCTCGTCGACATCACCCAGTACATCGCCCCCGACTGATCGCCCGGGAGGGCTCATGATCCGCTCCCGTCTCGCCGTCAGGAAGCACACCCCGGTCGCGTCCCGCGGGATGGTGGTGGCCGAGCACCCGCTGGGTGCCGAGGTCGGCGCCCGGATCCTCGAGCGCGGCGGCAACGCCGTCGATGCCGCCGTGGCCACCGCGTTCGCCATGACGGTCGTCGAGCCGTTCATGTCGACCGTCGCCGGCTCCGGCTCCCTCCTCGTCCACCTGGCGAAGACGGGCGAGACGATGTCCGTGAACTTCAACGGGCTCGCCCCCGCCGCCGCCCACTCGACGATGTACCCCGTCATCGGCGGCGTGTCGGACGGGCTCTTCCCGTGGCCGCGCGTCGAGGGTGCCATCAACGAGTACGGCCACCGCTCGGTCGCCGTCCCGGGCTCGATCGCGGGCCTGAGCGAGGCCATGCGACGGTGGGGCACGCTGGACTGGCGCGACGTCGTCGAGCCGGCCGTCGCCCTGGCGCGCGACGGCTTCGACGTCGACTGGTACCTGGCCCTTCACCACGCGAAGTACCTCGAGGAGCTCTCGGCCTTTCCGGAGACGGCGCGCGTGTACCTGCGCAACGGGCGGTCGGTGTACCGCCCGGGCTCCATGCAGCCGCCCGACCGCGTGCGCTACCCCGAGCTCGCGGCGTCGCTCGCGCTGATCGCCCGGGACGGCCCGGACGCGTTCTACCGTGGCGCCATCGCCCGGGCGATCCACGACGAGATGGCCGCGCACGGCGGGCTCCTGACGAGCGCGGACCTGGCCGCCTACGCGCCGATCGTCGAGCCGGCGCTGCGCGGGCGTTATCGCGATGTCGACCTCGCCCTGGCGCCTGGCGCGACGGGCGGGATCACCGCGCTCGAGATCCTGAACGTCCTCGAGCAGTTCCCCGCCTCGCGCACGGGCTGGGCCACCGTCGACGGCCTGCACCACCGGGCGTGCGCGGTCGCGCGCGCGTTCTGCGACCGCTTCGAGCACCTGGGCGACCCCGCGGTGGTGAAGGCGCCGTGGGAGACGCTCGCCGCGAAGTCGTACGCGCGCGAGGTGGCGGCCGAGATCCGTCGCGGCGGCGCCCGCACGACCGGCGCCGGTCACCGGCCGTCGCCGGACTGCACCACGCACGTCGGCGTGGTGGACCGCCAGCGGAACATGGTCGCGCTCACGCACACGGCCGTGTCCCTCTGGGGCTCCCGCGTCGTGGTCAAGGACACGGGGATCCTGCTGAACAACGGGATGATCTGGTTCGATCCCGAGCCCGGCAAGGCGAACTCCGTCGGCCCGGGCAAGCGCGGGCTCGTCAACATGGTGCCCGTCCTCGGCTTCCGGCGCGGCCGACCCGCGCTCACGCTCGGCGCCCCGGGCGGGCGCGGCATCATCTCCGCCATCCCGCAGGTGATCGTCAACCTCGTCGACGGCCGGGTGACGCCGCAGGCGGCCGTCGAGGCGCCCCGGCTGCACACCGAGGGCGGCGAGGTGCTCGTGAGCACGCGGGTCGGGGACAGGGCCCTGGCTGGCCTGGCCCGTCGCGGCCACCGGGTGGCGCCCCGGGAGGAGACGTACTCGACGCTGAACTTCGCGCGCCCCATCGCCATCCGCGTCACCCCGAAGGGGCTGGAGGCGGGCGTCGAGCAGTACAGCGCCGCCGCCGCCGCCGGCCACTGAGGGAGAGACGGCATGGCGACCTTCGTGCTCGTGCACGGGGCCTGGCACGGCGGCTGGTGCTGGCTGCGCGTGGCCCGGCTGCTGCGCGACGCCGCCCACGAGGTGTACACCCCGACGCTCACCGGGCTCGGCGAGCGCGCCCACCTGGCGCGGCCGGAGATCGATCTCGAGACCCACATCCAGGACGTCGTCGGCGTGCTCGAGGCCGAGGAGCTCCGGCAGGTGACGCTCGTCGGCCACTCCTACGCGGGCGCCGTCATCACCGGGGCGGCGGCGCGGGCGGCCGGCCGCCTGAGCCATCTCGTCTATCTCGACGCCTTCCTGCCCGAGGCCGGCAAGGCGGTGATCGACTACTCGTCCCGCGCCCAGGCCCTGCGCGAGGCCGCGCGCGAGCACGGCGAGGGCTGGCGGATCCCGCCGCTGCCGCCCGCCGCGTTCGGGGTGACGAGCCAGCGCGACATCGAGCTGCTCACGCGGCGCCTGGTGCCCCAGCCGCTGCGGACCTTCGAGCAGCCGCTGCCCGCGGCGGGCGGCGAGCGGCTCAAGCGGAGCTACGTCCACTGCTCGAAGCCCGAGATGGGCCCGTTCGGGCCGTTCGCCGAGCGCGTCCGGGACGACCGCAAGTGGACGTTCCACGAGCTCAAGACGGGCCACGACGCCATGCTGACGGCGCCGGGCGAGGTCGCGAAGATCCTGCTGGCCCGCTGACGCGGGCGCGAAAGGAGCACCGGCGATGGCGCCTCTCGAGGAGAAGGTGATCGCGTCCTGGAGCTACAAGAAGGGCGCGCTCGACGCCAAGACGGCGTCCCTCTGCTACCTCGCCGCGAACCTGGCCGTCGGCAACACCCACTGAGCCCAGCGCGACCTGGCAGGTGCCAGGGCGGCCGGGGCGACCGAGGACGAGCTGCGCGAGGCGATCTCCTTCGCCATCCGCGCGAACGCCGCGAAGGCCCACGCCGACATCCTGAAGGTCTGGAGCCCGCCGGCGCGCTGATCGTCCCCGCGCCGCGCTGGGGGCCCGGGAGCGCGCGGTACAATGTGGCCTGCCCGGGAGGTGGCAGCGATGGCCGAGGTGAGCCTGACCGCCGGCGCCCGTGCTCGGCTCGGGGAGGCGCTGCGCCTCCACTTCCGGCGCGTGCAGGGGAAGTGACGGCGGACGACGCGGGCACGCTCCTGTACCTGTACCGCGGCTGCGTGTTCCGCGTGCCCGAGGGCGTGCAGCCGCCCAAGGCCGGCTCCCGCCTGTTCTGCCGCCACGTGCGCGCCGGCGCCGGCGAGCGGGTGCTCGAGATCGGCGCCGGGCTCGGGATGACCGCGGTGCTGGCGGCGCGGGCGGGCGCCCACGTGGTCGCCACGGACGTGGTGGCCGAGGCGGTCGAGGCGATCCGGGCGAACGCCGTGCTCAACGGCGTCACCGTGGACGCGCGGTGGGGGGACTGCTACGAGCCCGTCCTGGCGGAGCGCTTCGACCTCGTCTGCGCCAACCCGCCGCAGATGCCCACGCCGCCCGGGCGCGCCCGCGACGACGCCCAGGCGATGGCGGACAACGGCGGGCCGGACGGCTGGGAGATCCTCGGCCGCATCGTCGCGGGCGCGCCGGCGCACCTGGTGCCCGGCGGCCGGCTGGTGTTCACGATCTTCGATTTCCTCGGGCGCAAGGCAGCGTTCGCGCGCTGCGAGGCGGCCGGGCTCGTGCCGTCCGTGATCGGCAGCGAGGTGCAGGCATTCCCGCGCATCGGCTACGAGCGCCTCGAGCACCTGCGCGCCGTGGACGCCGAGGAGACGCTGCCGAGGATCGGCATGCCCGCGTCGGTGGAGCGCCTCGTGATCGAGGCGCGACGACCGGCCGAGTCGTGCGAGGCCTCTGGTCGATGACACGCCGTCTGATCGTCAACGCCGACGACTTCGGCCTCACCCCCGGTGTGAGCGAGGGGATCCTAAGTGCCTACCGGCACGGCATCGTGACGAGCACGACCGTGCTCGTCACCGCGGACCCCGACCGGCGGCTGCTGGGCCGTGCCGCCGGCGCCGGGCTGGGGCTGGGGCTGCACGTCAACCTCACGCTCGGCCGCCCGCTGACCCGGGGCCGCTCGCTCGTGGACGGCGATGGCCGCTTCGTTCGCGATCCCCGGCGGGCCGCCGCGCGCGTGGACGCGCGCGAGGCGCGGGCGGAGGTCGAGGCCCAGGTCGAGCGCTTCCGGCGGCTCGTCGGGCGTGCGCCCACGCATCTCGATACGCACCATCACGTGGGACTTTACAGCCCGGTGCGTGAGGTCGTGCTGGAGGTCGCGCAGACGCTGCGCCTGCCCGTGCGCAGCCAGGACGCCGGCGCCCGCGACCGGGCACGCACGGCCGGCCTGCCGACGCCCGACCACTTCTTCGGCGGCTCCGGCCCCGACGCCTACTGGACGCCGGCCCGGACGCTGGCCCACCTGCGCACGCTGCCGGCAGGGATGAGCGAGTTCATGACCCACCCCGGGCGCTTCGACGACGCGCTCGGCTACAGCCGGTACGGCCGCCAGCGGGAGGTGGAGCTCGCGGGGCTGGGCAGCGCGGCCGCCCGTGCGGCGGCCAGCGCGCTCGGCATCCGCCTCTGCCACTTCGGCGACCTCTGAGCGATGTCCTCTGCAGCCGCCCCGGTCGTCCTCGCCGTCGACGTCGGGGGCACGACGATCGCCGCGGGCATGGTGACCGGGACGGGCGAGGTGCTGCTGCACGAGCGCGTGCCGGCGCAGCGCGACGGTGTCTGGCGCACGCTGGACACCACGGTGGAGCTCCTGGAGCGCCAGGGCGCGGCCGCCGCCCGCCTCGGTCGACGGATCGTGGCCCTCGGCGTCGGCGTGCCCGGGCCCATCGACGTGGAGGCGGGCCGGGTCGGCGAGCACGTCCCGCACGCCCCCGACCTGGCCGGGCTGCCCCTCGCCCGCCTCCTCGGCGACCGCCTGGGTGTGCCGGCCTTCGTCGACAACGACGTGAACGCCCTGGCGCTCGGCGAGTGTCGCTTCGGGGCCGGGCACGGGGCCCGCTCGCTGGTGGTGCTGGCGCCCGGCACCGGCTTCGGCGCCGGCATCGTGCTGGACGGGCGGCTCGTCCGGGGCGCGGCGGGCTTCGGCGGAGAGCTGGGCCACGTGCCCGTGAAGTTCGACGGCCGGCCGTGCTGGTGCGGCGGGCGCGGGTGCCTGGCCGTGTACGCGAGCGGGCGCGGCATCGCCGAGGCGGCGCGCGCCCGCGTGGCCGGCCACCCCGAGGCCCCGCTGCTCGCCGCGGCCGGCGGCGATCTCCAGGCCATCACCGCCGAGGGCGTGTTCGCCGCCGCCCGCGACGGCGATCCGGTGGCGTCGGCGGTGGTGGACGAGGCGTGCCAGGCGCTCGGCGCGATCATCGGCACGGTGGTGAACGGCCTCAATCCCGAGGTGGTGATCGTCACCGGCGGCGTGGCCGGGTCGCTCGTCCCGCTCGAGACGCGGATCCTCAAGGCGGCCGGCGAGTACGCCTTCGCGCGGGCGCTGGCGCACACGCGGGTGGCGATCGTTCCCGGCGACAAGCGGGTGAGCATGCGCGGCGCCGCCGCGCTGGCCCTCTACGAGCTCGAGCGGCAGGAGGAGGACAGGCGATGAAGGCGATCACGTTCCACGGCGTGGGCGACGTGCGGGCGACGGAGGTGCCGGACCCGAAGGTGGTGGACGCCACGGACGTCGTGCTGCGGATCACGACGAGCGCGGTCTGCGGCTCCGACCTGCACCAGTACCACGGGCGCGGCGGGGGCGCCCTCGTGCAGACCGGCGCGACCATGGGCCACGAGTTCATGGGCGTGGTCGAGGAGACGGGAGCCGCCGTGCGGTCCGTCCGCCGCGGCGACCGCGTGATCGTGCCGTTCTCCGTGTCCTGCGGGCAGTGCGACTGGTGCCGGAGCCGGATGCCGACCCAGTGCACGACGACCGGGCGGGCCGTCTTCGGCGGGCGCTTCGGCCACGTCTGGGGCGGGGGCCAGGCCGAGCGCATCCGGGTGCCGTTCGCCGACCACCTCTGCGAGAAGGTCCCGGCCGACATGGCCGACGACGACGCCATCTTCCTCGGCGACATCCTCTCGACGGGGTACGTCTGCGCCGAGAACGGGGGCATCCGCCCGGGCGACAGCGTCGCCGTCTTCGGGGCCGGCCCCGTCGGCCTCCTCGCCATGCAGTCGGCGCAGCTCTTCGGGCCCGCGCGCGTCTTCGCGGTCGACCGCGTCGACTACCGCCTGGCGCTCGCCGCGGAGCTCGGCGCCGAGCCCGTCGACCTCGACGCCGGGGACCCGGCCGAGCAGCTGCGTGCCCGCACCGGCGGCCGGGGCCCGGACGTCGTGCTGGAGTGCGTGGGCGCGGAGGCGCCGTTCACCCAGGCCATCCAGGCGGTCCGCGCGGGGGGGACGGTGTCGTCGGTGGGCGTCTACGTCGAGGTCTCGATGGGGTTCCCGGCGCGCGAGGCGTTCTTCAAGGACCTGACGCTCAAGATGGGCATCTGCAACGCGCGGAACCACATGGCCCCCCTCATGCCCCTCGTCCGTCTCGGCAAGCTGCGGCCGGCCCGGATCATCACCCACACGATGCCGCTCGCGGAGGCGCCGCGCGGCTACGCGATCTTCGATCGCAAGGAGGACCGCGCCATCAAGGTGATGCTCAAGCCGTGATCGCCGGGCGGTGTGGCATCACGCCACATCCCCCGCGCACGGGCGCCACGCCGGCGGGCGACGGCACCGCGGGCCCCCGGGCAACCGCGCGGGATTGCTCGACGCGAGCCCTGGCAGACCGCTTGCTCCCGCCAGGTCGCATCAATCGCCGAGGAGGATGCATGCGAAAGATCGCGACCGTGATGGTGGCCGGCTGGCTGGCGATGTCCGCGGCCGGGGCGTGGGCGGCCGACGTCGAGGGCAAGGTGCAGAGCGTGGACGCCTCCGAGCGCGTGGTCATGCTCGACGACGGCACGAAGCTCCACGTCGCGGAGGGCGTGAGCCTCGAGTCGATCAAGGAGGGCGACGAGGTGAAGGCCTCGTACGAGGAGCGCGACGGCAAGAACGTCGCCACCAGCATCAAGGTCTCGGAGTGACCCTCGCCCGCGGGTCGGCGCCGCGGCGCCGGCCCGCGGCTCACCCTTCCTCCTCGGGCTCGTCGGCCGGCTCCTCGCGCTCCAGCATCCGGTAGAGCGTCCGGCGGTCGATGCCCAGGATCTCGGCGGCCCGCGCCTTGTTGCCCGCGGTGTCGGCGAGGACCTTCTGGACGTACCACTGCTTCAGCCCCTCCAGCGTCAGGCCCTCCGGCAGCCCGCCCGGCTGCGGCCGTGGCCGGAGCCCGGCGGGAAGGTCCTCGGGCAGGATGAGCTCCGACGAGGCGAGCGCCACCGCGTGCTCGATGGCGTGCTGCAGCTCGCGCACGTTGCCAGGCCAGTCGTGGGCGGCGAGGATCTCGAGCGCCGCCTCGGAGAGGCGTGGGACGGCCTTGCCGCTGGCCGCCGCGTCGCGCGTGAGGAAGTGCTGCGCGAGCAGCGGCACGTCGCTCGGCCGCTCGCGCAGGGCCGGCATCGTGATGGTCACGACGTGCAGGCGGTAGTAGAGGTCCTCGCGGAACGCCCCCTCGTCGACCCGCTTGCGGAGATCCCGGTTCGTCGCCGCGATCACCCGGACGTCGACCGGGACGACGTCGTTGCCGCCGACGCGGCGGACGGCGCGCTCCTGGAGGACGCGGAGGAGCTTGGCCTGGAGCACGGGCGAGAGCTCGCCGACCTCGTCGAGGAACACGGTGCCGCCCCGGGCGCTCTCCAGCAGCCCCCGCCGCGCGGTGATCGCGCCGGTGAAGGCCCCGCGCTCGTGACCGAACACCTCCGACTCGAACAGCGGCTCGGGCAGCGCCGTGCAGTCGACGACCACGAACGGCTGGGCCGCGCGGGGGCTCGCGTAGTGGATCGCGCGCGCGGCCAGCTCCTTGCCGGTGCCCGTCTCGCCCAGCAGGAGGATCGTCGTGTCGAGCGGCGCCACGCGGGCAACCCGGCGGTAGACGTCGGCCATCGCCGTGGAATGCCCCACGAGCTGATCGACGGCGTACCGTTCCTGGAGCTCCTGGCGGTACTGGAGGTTCTCGCGGCGCAGCCGGCGGACCTCGAGCGTCCGTCGCACGATGCGGCGGATCTCCTCCATCCGGAAGGGCTTCGACAGGTAGTCGTAGGCGCCGGCCTGCAGCGCCTCGATCGCGCTCTCCATCGTGGCGAAGGCGGTCACCATGAGGACCGGCACGCCGGGCTGCAGCGCCGTGAGCTCCTTGACGACGGCGAGGCCGTCCAGGTCCGGCATCTGGACGTCGACGAGCGCGGCGTCGAGGGGAACGGTGCGCGCGATCTCGAGACACGCGAGGCCGCCGTCCGCCTGGTGGATGCGATGCCCCTCGGCGGTGAGGACCTCGGCCAGCAGCTCGCGCGCCACCCGGTCGTCGTCGCCCACGAGGATGCTGGCCGCCACGTCAGGCCGCCGGCCGCAGGCGCGGCAGCACGAGCTCGAACGTCGTGCCCGGCACTTCCGACCGCGCCTCGAGGCGGCCGCGGTGATCGCGCGCGATCTGGCGCGAGATGAACAGTCCCAGCCCGGTGCCGCGGCCGGGCGGCTTGCTCGTGACGAACGGCTCGAAGATCCGCCCGCGGACCTCGGCGGGGATCCCGGGGCCGTCGTCGTGCACCTCCACCACGGCCTCGTCGGCCGACCGGCCGTGCCCGGTGCGCAGCGCCACGCGGCCGCCCCGCGGCGTGGCGTCCATCGCGTTCGTCAGGAGGTTGAGGACGATCTGCTGCAGCGGGTGACGGTGCCCCGTGACGACGAGCGGCTCGGGCGCCAGCAGGACCTCGAGCTTGAGGCCGGCCCGGACCATCGCCGGCCGGACGAGGTCGGCGGTGTCCCGCACGAGCAGGTTGAGATCGACGGGCTCCGGAGCCTCGCCCGGCCGCCGGGACACATCGAGGAGCTGGGCGATGATCGCGGTCACCCGCGCGACCTCACCCTCCACGAGCGCGAGGCGGCGGACCGTCTCGGCGCTCGCCTGGCCCGCCTTCAGCTCTCCGCGGAGCAGCTCCAGGTGGCCCGCGATCGAGTGCAGGGGGGTGCCCACCTCGTGGGCCACCTGGGCCATCAGCCGGCCGGCGACCGCCAGCCGCTCGCTCTGGCTCAGCGCCCGCTGGCTCTGGAAGAGGGCGTCGTTGAGCGCCTCGACCTCCCGGTAGCGCTGCTCGAGCTCGGCGGTCGCTTCCTTCACGCGGCGCTGCAGCTCGCCGCTGAACTCGCGCACCCGCATCATCAGGTCGTCGAAGTGACGGGCCAGGATGCCGAACTCGTCGCGGCTGCGCACGACCGGCCCCGGCGCCGCCCCGTCCTGGTGAGCCCGATCCATCGCGTGCACGAGGCGCCGCACCGGCCGGTTGACGACGACGTGGACGGCGATGGTCATCAGCAGCCCCATGATCACGGCCGAGGCGGCGGTGAGCGCCAGGGCCGAGCGGCGGATGCGGTCGGCGAGCGCGTCGGCCCGGGCGAGCGAGAACTGCGCCGCCACGAGGCCGACGACCCGCTCGCCGGGCACGACGGGGGCCATCACCTCCCAGAAGCGGCCGGCGTCGCCGGCCACGAAGCGGGAGACCACCCGGCCGCGGGTGACGGCCGTGCCGTCTGCGGGCGTGAACGGCAGGCGGCGGCCGGGGCGGCTGGACGCGACGAGAGTGACCCCGCCCGGCTCCAGCGCGAAGATGTCGAGCTGCAGCACCGACTGCCGGGCGGCGAGGATCCGCTCGATCTGCCGGTGCAGGAGCTGGCTGTCGCGCAGCTCCTCCTCGTCGCCGATCGTGGCCGCGATCTCGCGGGCGAACGCGATCGCCCGCTCGCGCAGGTCCTCCTCGACCCAGTGCGCGGACAGCCGCAGCTGGAGCGCGGTGAAGCCGAAGGACACGCCGACGAGGATCAGGAGGCTGAGCAGGACGAGCTTGGGCCGGATGCCGAGCGCCACGGCGCTCAGGAGCGGGCGGCGTCGGGGGCGGCCAGGAGCGTGTCGAGGAGGCGCGGCAGACGCGTGACGGCACTCCGGCCGTGCAGGCGGGCCACGATCTCGCCCTTGCGGTCGATCACGACCGTGTAGGGCGTGCCCTTGAGGCCGTAGCGGTTGGCCAGCGTCAGCCGCGGATCGAGCGCGACCGGGTGGGCGACCTTGTGGGAGCGGACGAAGCTGCGGGCGTCGGCGGCCGTGTCCTGGACGTGGATGGCCAGCACGTCGACGCCGCGGTCGCGGTAGCGCGCGGCGAGCTGGTTCAGGGCCGCCGCCTCCCCGGCGCACGGGCGGCAGTACGAGGCCTGGAAGCGCAGCACGACGATCTTCTTGCCGATCAGCTCGCGCGAGTCGATCGTCTGCGCGCCGTCGAGCGTGCGGAGGCGGAAGCCGGGGGCGGCGGGGCCGGCGTGCGCGCCGTCGGCGCCAGCGACCACCAGCGCCAGGGCGAGCACGAGCGCGCGGCACGAGCCGCGCCGGACCACCGGAGACATGACGCTATAGTAGTGCATGCGCCTCCGGCCGCGGTCGCTCGCGCTCGCCCCCGTCGTGCTCCTCGCGCTCGCCGGCGCCGCCGTCGCCCAGAACTTCGCCCCGGCGCCCCCGCCGCCGCCGGCCGGCCTGTCGCCCGCCGGGCCCAACCCGCCGGCGACGATCTGCAGCACCGCGTGGGGCTGGTGCCCGGTCGGCGCGGTCCTGGGAGCGGGCGCCCGGTGTCACTGCTTCGTGCCGCCCGGGACGTACCTGCCCGGCCTCGCCCGGTACTGGCCGTACCAGGGGCCGGTGAGCCCGTATCTGAACCCGCACACGACGCCGCCGGCCACCATCCGCTGAGCGCCCGCCGTCCGCCTGCGCCCGATCGGCCGCGGACCCGGCGGGTATAATGGCCGCGTGAACGACCTCGAGCACGAGCTGCGGCGCGCCGTCCGCGGCGACGTCCGCTTCGACCACGCCTCCCGCCTGCTGTACGCGACCGACGCCTCGATGTACCAGGTGGAGCCGATCGGCGTCGTCATCCCGCGCGACGCCGACGACGTGCGGGCGGCGGCCGAGGTGGCACGCCGCCAGCAGGTGGCGCTGCTGCCGCGCGGCGGCGGCACCTCGCTGACGGGCCAGACGGTCAACCGCGCGCTCGTGCTCGACTTCACCCGGCACATGCACCAGGTGCTCGAGGTCAATCCCGAGGAGCGGTGGGCGCGCGTGCAGCCGGGCGTCGTGCAGGACGAGCTGAACCACCACGTGCGGCCGCTGGGGCTCCTCTTCGGCCCGGACACCTCCACGTCCAACCGCGCCACGCTCGGCGGCATGCTCGGCAACAACTCGGGGGGCTCCCACTCGATCGCCTACGGGCTGACCGTCGACCACGTGCTGGAGATCCGGGCGCTCCTCGCCGACGGCACCGAGGTGGTCTTCGGCGAGGCGAGCGAGGCGGAGCTGCAGGCCAAGCGCGGCGCGCCGGGCCTCGAGGGGCAGATCTACCGGGCGGTGGCGGCGATCCGCGAGGAGTACGGCGAGGAGATCCGCAAGCGGTATCCCCAGCACTGGCGGCGCGTGTCCGGCTACAACCTCAACGAGCTGGTCGGGGTCGGCATCCGGCCCGGCTCGTGGGCGGGCGGCGGCAACGGGTCGCCGCGGCCCTTCAGCATGGCGCGGCTGGTGGTGGGCTCGGAGGGCACGCTCCTCACGATCCTCGAGGCCAAGGTGCGGCTCTGCCCGCGCCCGCGGACGACCGCGCTCGACGTCATCCACTACCGGAGCCTGCAGGAGGCCCTCGAGTCGTCGGCGGCCATCCTCGAGACCGGCCCCTACGCCGTGGAGCTGACCGACAAGCTCATCCTCGACCTCGCGCGCAACAACATCGAGCAGTCCCAGCGGATGGGGTTCGTGCAGGGCGACCCGGAGGCGATCCTCATCGTCGAGTACGCGGGGGAGACGGAGGCCGAGGTGCGCGCCAAGGTGGAGGCCCTCGAGGGGCTCCGGCAGCGCCAGCGGTTCGGCTACGCCGCCCACCGGGCGTACGACACGGGCGAGCAGCAGTCCATCTGGAAGCTGCGCAAGGCGGGGCTGGGGCTGCTCCTCGGCATGAAGGGCGACAAGAAGCCCATCGCGTTCGTCGAGGACACCTGCGTGGAGCCGCGCCACCTGCCGGCGTTCGTGCCGCGCTTCCAGCAGATCTTCGCGAAGCACGACACGGTGGGCGCCTACTACGGCCACTGCTCGGTGGGGTGCCTGCACATCCGCCCGGTGATCGACCTCAAGACGCCGCGCGGGCTCGAGCAGGTGCGGCAGATCGCCGACGAGATCGCCGACCTCGTCTTGGAATTCGGCGGGACGATGTCGAGCGAGCACGGCGACGGCCGGGCGCGCAGCCCGTTCCTCGAGCGCATGTACGGCCCGCGCCTCATGGAGGCCTTCCGCCGGCTCAAGGCCGCGTTCGACCCCGAGAACCGGATGAACCCGGGCAACCTCGTCGCGCCGGCGGGGATCACCGAGCACATGCGCTACGGCGCCGGCTACACGACGTGGGCGCCGGCGACCCTGCTCGACTTCTCCGACCAGGGCGGCTTCGCCGCCGCCGTCGAGATGTGCAACGGGGTGGGCGTCTGCCGCAAGAGCCTCGAGGGCACCATGTGCCCATCGTACATGGTCACCCGCGACGAGGAGCACTCCACGCGCGGCCGCGCCAACGCCCTGCGCGCGGTGCTGTCGGGGCGGATGGCGCCGGCCGAGTTCACGGGGCGGCGCCTCTACGAGGTGATGGACCTCTGCCTGGAGTGCAAGGGCTGCAAGGCCGAGTGCCCCGCCAACGTGGACATGGCGAAGCTCAAGTACGAGTTCCTCCACCACTACTACCAGGCCAACGGCCTGCCCCTGCGCAACCGGCTCTTCGGGCGCATCGAGCGGATCAACCGGCTGGGATCGCGCATGCCGGGGCTGGTGAACTGGATCAACGGCCTGGGGGTGACGCGCTGGGCGCTCGAGCGGCTGGCCGGCATCGACCGGCGGCGCCCGCTGCCGGCCCTCGCCGCCCAGAGCTTCACCGACTGGTTCGCGCGCCGGCCCGCGCCGGCGGCGGCGCCCCGCGGGGAGGTCGTCCTCTTCCACGACACCTTCGTGACGTACAACACGCCCGAGATCGGGCGGGCGACCGTCGAGCTGCTGGAGGCCGGCGGCTACCGGGTCGTCCTCGTCGACCGCAAGTGCTGCGGGCGGCCGCTCATCTCCAAGGGCCTGCTCGCGGAGGCGCGCGAGCACGCCGCCTGGAACGTGACGCGCCTGCACCCGTACGCCGCGCGCGGGGTGGCCATCGTCGGCCTCGAGCCCTCGTGCCTGCTCACGCTGCGCGACGAGTACGTCGACCTCCTGCGCACCGACGAGGCGCGCACGGTCGCCCGGCAGAGCGCGCTGCTCGAGCAGTTCCTCCTGCGCGAGCGCGAGCGGGGCCTGACCCTGCCCTTCGCGGGCACCGGGCGCCCGGCGCTGCTGCACGGCCACTGCCACCAGAAGGCCCTGGTGGGGACGGCGCCCACCGTCGCCGCGCTGCGCTGGGCGGGGTACGAGGTGAGCGAGGTCGACTCCGGCTGCTGCGGGATGGCGGGCTCGTTCGGCTTCGAGACGGAGCACTACGACGTCTCCGTCGCCCTCGGCAACCGTCGCCTGGCGCCCGCCGTGAAGGCCGCGCCCGCCGGCACCGAGGTGATCGCGCCCGGCATCTCCTGCCGCCAGCAGATCCAGCATCTGGCCGGCCGCCGCGCCAAGCATCCCGCGGAGGCCCTCCGGCAGGCGCTCGCGCGATAGCGCTCGCCCTCGGCGTCGTGGCCGCCGCCGTCTACGTGCTGGGCCTGATCGCTCCCCTCACGCCCTCCGAGGGTGTCCCCGCGCTCTTCGACGTCCTCCTCTTCGCGGCGCTCCCGGTCGTGCTCCTGGCGATCGGCACGGTCGTCGCGAGGTCGGCGGTGCTCCGGCTCCTGCTCGTCATCGAGGCGGGCGGGATCGTGGCCCTCACGCTCCACCTGCTGCGGCTGCAGGGCGCGCTCTGAGCGAGCTCGGGGCCGAGGGCTGGCGGCTGCTGTCCGCGGAGGAGCGGCACGCCGCCCACCCGGAGACGTTCCGGATCCCGTCGCGCTGCGAGCGGGAGCACCTGGTGCCGGGTGATGCCGCCAAGCTGCTCTTCGACATCGAGACCCGGGAGGCCGGCCGGGTCGTCGACCGGGGCGTCGATCGGATGTGGGTCGTCGTGAAAGCCCGTCTCGGCGGGGGTGTCTACCTGGGCGTGCTGGACAACGACCCGGGCCGTGCCGACCCTGGCTCCCTCCGCGAGGGCGCGGAGATCCGGTTCAGGCCGGAGCATGTCGCCGACATCGCTCGGCCGCCCAGGGAGTACATCGTCGCGAAGTACGGCACCGGCTTCTTCGACGCGTGACCGCTCGCCGGAGCGGGCTCGCTCGCGCGTCAGCCGATCCCGGCACAGGTCCCCCGGCGCGCCACCAGCTCCACGCGCCCGGCCCGCGGGCGCATGAGCACGCGGTCGCCGGTCTCGAGCACGGTGAAGGGGTCGGGGGCCACGCGGTGCATGGTCGGGATGCCGGCGAGGACGAGGCCCTGGATCATCACGGGGTTGGTCCGGCCGAAGATCACGCCGGCGGGCGCGACCCCGCGCCCGACGAGGGCGAGGAAGGCCCAGCCGGCGGCCACCCCGCCCTGCACGGCCGGGAAGTAGACGATCGTGCCGGCGAGCGAGCGGCCCTCGAGCGCGTGGCCGCGACGCGAGATGACGCCGGTCTCGCGGTCCATGTCGTAGCGGATGCTGAAGGTGTCGCGCGAGAGCACGATCTCCGCCTCGACGTCGGGACCGAAGCCGGGCGGGCCGCTGAGGACCGCGCTCCCCACGCTCACCGCAGGCGCGCCGCCGCGGGCAGGCGCCCGGTCACCGCGGCCTCGACGCACACCTCGGTGCGGCGCAGGATCGGGTGGAGGCGGTAGCCGCCGATGATGTTGGCCACCTTGGCCGAGTTCGTCAGCACGTTGCGCCAGCCGAACGCGGCCGCCATCTTCGCGGGCTCCATGATGTACCAGCACGTCCCGCCCAGGACCTGGCCGCCGGCGTCCTCGATCGCCTTGACGTAGCCGAGGCGGGCGGCCATCTCGCGGTTGGCGAAGTTCGTCGTCACCAGCAGCCCCGTGTTGCCGTGCACCCGGCGGCCATCGAGCAGCGCCACGATGCGGCGGATCTCGAGCACCGAGAGCTGGGGGGCAGTGAAGACGACGAGGTCGATCTCGTCGCGGTCCTCCGGGTAGGTGCGGTAGAAGGCGGCGAGCGCGGCGTCGTCGATCACGTGCGCCGCCTCCGGCGTGCGGCCCCGGAAGGCCTCGGCCTCGTCCCGGGCCTCCGGCGTGACGCCCACCATGTGGAACATGGCGCAGGAGCCGTAGGAGGCCAGGGCGGCGCCGAAGTGCTTGAGCTCGTCGCCGGTCGGCGTCCCGCCCACGCCGGTGAGCACGGGCACCTTCCAGTAGTCGAGCGTCCGGCGCCCCACGACGCCGCCGAGGGCGCCCCAGTCGGCGTAGTCCTCGAGCCGGCAGCGCACCTCGAAGCGCAGGGTGCCCGCGCGCTGCGCGTCCAGGTGGTAGCCGTAGGCCGGCGTGACGCCGGTGAGCCCGGCGCCGACGGCGGCCGGACCCGCCTCGTAGTTCGTGCGCGCCCCGGCCACCGAGTTGGCCCAGATCACCGTGCCCGTGTCGCCCCAGGCCAGGTGCTCGCCGCGCTGCGGCTGGTAGACCGTCTGGTAGTTGATGCAGGTGTCGACCGGCATGGCGCCGAGCGCGCGCAGCCGCTCGACCAGCACGCGCTCGCGCGCGACCAGGGCCGGATCCTGGCGCACCGCCGCCGCCCGCTCGAAGTCCACGCACCGCGCGTTGGTCGTCACGGGGACCACGAAGCGGGCCCCGAGGTTCACGAGGCGCTCGATGAAGGCGAAGCCGGCGTCGCCCATCACCTCCATGTCCCCCATCATGTGGACGTTGGTGACGGGCACGAAGCGCTCGGCGCCGAAGAAGTCGCCGACGGCGATCTGCTGCTCGAGAGCCAGCCGGGCGGCCTCGCCCCGCTCGCCGGCGCGAAGGCGCTCCTCGCGGTCGGTCAGGCGCATGGACGGCAAGAATTGCCGCTGGCGCCCCGCGTGTCAAGCGCCGCGCGCCCTTGCATCCGCGCGGCGGGCGGCGATGATGGGGGCCATGACCTGGCTCGCCGCCGCCGGCGCCGTGCTGGTCGCGGCCTTCGTGAAGGGCGCGATCGGGCTGGGCTTCCCGACGGTTGCCACGCCGCTCCTCACGCTCTTCGTCGACGTGAAGACCGCCGTCGTCGTCCTGATCCTGCCCAACATCGTCATGGACTCGTTCCAGTTCGCCCGGCGCGGGGCGCCGATGGCCGTCGTGCGGCGCATGGCGGTCCTCATCCTCGCCGGCGGCGTCGGCACCGTCCTCGGCACGGCGCTGCTGGTCGTGCTCTCCTCGCGCACGGTCATGCTCGTCCTGGGGGTCTTCGTGCTGCTGTTCGTGGCCCTCAGCCTCCTGCGGGTCGCGCCGACCGTCGGGCCCGGGTGGGAGCCGTGGCTCTCGCCGGCCGTCGGGCTACTGGCGGGGGTCGCGGGCGGCGTCACCAACGTGTACGGCACGACGCTCATCCTCTACTTCTATGCCCTGGGCATGGCCAAGCACGAGTTCGTCGCCTCGCTCGCGCTGACGTTCCTCGTGACCAAGATCGTCCAGCTCGGCTCCGTCGCCTGGTACGGACTGCTGACCTGGCCGCTCGTGGGCATCTCGCTCGTCCTGACGGCGGTCGCGCTGGCCGCCTTCCGGCTCGGTACCCGCGTGCAGGACCGGCTGGAGCAGCGCGCGTTCAACCGGGCGGTGCTCGCCTTCCTCGGCGTGCTCGGCGTGTGGCTGGTGGCCCGGGCGCTGAGCGCGCCGGCATGACCCCGGGGGAGCCGCGCCCCGCCGTCGCGCTGCTGAGCGGCGGAATCGACTCGACCACGGCGGCGGCGATCGCGCTCGCGGAGGGCTTCGCGGTGCACGGGCTCACGATCGACTACGGCCAGCGGCATCGCGTCGAGATCGAGGCCGCGCGGGTAGTGGCGAGGACCCTCGGCCTCCGCGACCACGTCGTGGTGACGATCGACCTCCGGGCGTTCGGAGGCTCGGCCCTCACGAGCGAGATCGAGGTGCCCACGCACCGCCCGGAGGCGTCGATCGGACAGGGGATTCCCGTCACCTACGTGCCGGCCCGCAACACGATCTTCCTGTCGTTCGCCCTCGCCTGGGCGGAGGTCCTGGGGGCGAGCGACATCGTCATCGGCGTGAACGCCCTGGACTACAGCGGCTACCCGGACTGCCGGCCGGAGTACATCGAGGCGTACCGGCGGATGGCCGACCTGGCCACGAAGGCCGGCGTGGAGGGCCGGCAGCGCCTCGCGATCCACACGCCGCTCATCCGGATGACCAAGGCCGAGATCATCCGGCGGGGCCTCGCCCTCGGCCTCGACTACGCGCCGACGGTCTCGTGCTACGACCCGTCGCCGGACGGCGCGGCCTGCGGGGCGTGCGACGCGTGCGTGCTGCGGCTGAAGGGCTTTCGCGAGGCCGGGGTCCCGGACCCGATCCGCTATCGCGGGTGATGGTCGCCAGCGTGCGGAGGCGCTCTCCTCGCACGAGGGCGAGGCGACGGCGAGCCGCGGACGCTGCTAAGATGACGCCGACCCGCCCGGGCCGAGACCCGCCAGAGAGGAGCGGTCGGATGGACCTCAACTATTCCCCCGAGGAAGCGGCGTTCCGCGACGAGGTACGGGCCTGGATCCGCGCCAACCTGCCCGAGGCCGTGCGGGACAAGGTGCTGAACTACCGCGAGCTGACCAAGGACGACCTCGTGGGGTGGCACCGGACCCTGGCCCGGAAGGGGTGGGTGGCGCCGCACTGGCCGGTGGAGTGGGGCGGCACGGGCTGGACGGTCGTGCAGCGCTACATCTTCGAGGAGGAGTGCGGCGCCGCCGGCTGCCCGCCGGTGGTGCCGTTCGGCGTCCGGATGTGCGCCCCCGTCCTGCTGCGCTTCGGGACGGACGCCCAGAAGCAGCGCTTCCTGCCCCCCATGTACCAGGGCGACGACTTCTGGTGCCAGGGCTACTCGGAGCCGGGCTCGGGATCGGACCTGGCCTCGCTGAAGACGCGGGCCGTGCGGGACGGTGACCACTACGTGGTGACGGGCCAGAAGATCTGGACCACGCTCGCCCACTACGCCGACTGGATCTTCTGCCTCGTGCGCACCGACTCCGGCCGCGAGAAGCGCCAGGAGGGCATCTCGTTCCTGCTCATCGACATGACGTCCCCCGGTATCACGGTGCGGCCCATCATGCTGATGGACGGCGGCCACGAGGTGAACGAGGTCTTCTTCGACGAGGTGCGCGTGCCCGTCGAGAACCTGGTCCACGAGGAGCACAAGGGCTGGACCGTCGCGAAGTACCTGCTGGGCTACGAGCGGATGGGCACCGGCAACATCGCCGTCTGCAAGCGGGAGCTGGCCCGGGTGAAGGCGCTGGCGGCGCAGGCGACGAAGGACGGCAAGCCGCTCCTGGACGACCCGCGCTTCCGCGATCGCCTCACGCGGGTCGAGGTGGAGCTGATGGCGCTGGAGATCACCAACCTCCGCTTCCTCGACCAGCTGCGCGGTGGCCGGCCGCCCGGTGCCGAGGTCTCGCTGCTCAAGATCAAGGGCACGGAGATCCAGCAATCGATCACCGAGCTGATGATGCAGACGGCCGGCCCCTTCGCGCAGGCCTTCCGGCCCCTCGCCCCCGGCGCGCCCTTCGACACCCTCACCGCCTCGCTGACGGCCCGGTACTGCAACGTCCGCAAGGCCACCATCTACGCCGGATCGAACGAGATCCAGCGCAACATCATCGCCAAGGCGACGCTGGGCCTGTAGGCGGGAGGACGCGGCCATGGACTTCGAGTACTCCGAGGAGCAGCGCCTCCTCTCCGAGACCCTCCGGCGCTTCCTGGCCACCGGCTACAACTTCGACGCCCGGGCCAAGATCCTGGCCTCCGGTCCCGGCTACAGCGAGGACGTGTGGGCGGCGCTGGCCGAGATGGGCGTGCTCGGCGTGCCCTTCGACGCCGAGCACGGCGGCTTCGGCGGCACCACGGTGGACATGCTCGTGGTCATGGAAGCCCTCGGCGAGGCGCTCGTCGTGGAGCCCTACCTGGCCACGGTGGGCCTGGGCGGCCGCTTCGTGGCGCGCGGCGGCAGCCCGGCGCAGCAGGCGCGCATCCTGCCCGGGCTGATCCAGGGCAAGACGAAGCTGGCGTTCGCGCACACGGAGCCCGGCGCGCGCTACGACCTGCGCCAGGTGGCGCTGCGCGCCCAGCGGTCCGGCGACGGCTGGCGGCTCGACGGCGACAAGCGGATGGTGCTGCACGGGGGCGCCGCCGACCTTCTGGTCGTCAGCGCGCGCACGGCGGGCGCGACCGGCGACCCCGCGGGCATCAGCCTCTTTTTGGTGGAACGGACGGCGCCCGGCGTGACGGTGACCGAGGCCCGGACGCTCGACAACCTGCGTGTCGCCGATATCCGCCTAGCCGGCGTCGCCGTGCGCGGGGACGCCCTGCTCGGCGGGGAGGGGCAGGCGCTCGGCCTCATGGACGAGGTGGTCGACTACGCGACGGTGCTGATCTGCGCCGA
>JAICGY010000014.1 GCA_025922915.1 Candidatus Methylomirabilota bacterium
CTTCGAGCCCTACTTCTTCATCGGGTACCTGATCTCCATCGCGCTCTTCGGCCTGTTCCAGGCGGTGTTCATGGCGAACGCCGGCGGCGCCTGGGACAACGCCAAGAAGGTCGTGGAGGTGGAGCTGAAGGAGAAGGGCACGGCGATCCACGCCGCCACCGTGGTCGGGGACACCGTCGGCGACCCGTTCAAGGACACCTCGTCGGTGGCCATGAACCCGATCATCAAGTTCACGACGCTCTTCGGCCTGCTGGCGGTGGAGCTGGCGGTGACCCTCACCGGCGGGCAGGGGCAGACGCTCAGCCTCGCCCTCGCCACCGTCTTCTTCCTCGCGTCCCTGGTCTTCGTCTGGCGTTCCTTCTACGGCATGCGGATCGGAAGCGGCTCCCCGCCCGGGCTCTCTCCGCGGCGGGGCGCGGCGCGCGCGGTCGCCGGCGGGCGCTGACGTCCCCGGGCTTCCCCGGGTCGTCGCGCGGCGACGCGGTCCCGGAAGAGCTGGCGTCCCGCCGGCTCGTTCTACACTGTCGCGGGCGGGGTGGCATGGCGCACCAGCGTGACGTCGGCCGGTTGTCTGCGCGGACGGGTGGCGCCGAGCGCGGGCGTGCCGGGGAAGCGACGGTGCTCGGCGGCGCCGTGCTGGATGCCGTCATCCGGGTCGTCGCCCGGCTTCCCGTGCGCCTCTCGCTCTGGGGGGGGCGTCGGCTGGGCGACGTCATCGGCCTGGTCGCGCGCCGGCACCGGCGCGTGGCCCTCCGGGGCATCGGCGTGGCGTTCCCGGAGCTGGACGCCGGCGGCCGTCGCCGCCTCGCCGGGAAGGCGTGGCAGCACCTCGGGATGGTGATGGTGGAGCTGACCCGTCTGCTCGGCCGCCCGGTCGAGGCCACGCTCCGCGAGATCACCGTGACCGGGGACGAGCACCTGCAGCGTGCGATGCGGGAGCACGGGCGGGCCCTCGTCCTGACCGCGCACCTCGGCAACTGGGAGTACCTCGCCGCCGCCCACCGCCTGGTGAACATACCCGTCAGTGTCGTGGTACGGCCCCTCGACGCCCCGCTGCTGGACGCCTGGGCCGATCGGATGCGCCGGCACACCGGAGCCGAGCTGATCCCCAAGCGCGGAGCGCTGCGCGAGGTGCTCGGCGCCCTCCGCCGCGGGCGCATGGTTGCCGTGCTGCTGGATCAGAACGCGACGCGCCGGGAGGGCGTCTTCGTGCCCTTCTTCGGCCGCCCGGCGTCCACGTCGCGCAGCCTGGCGCTCCTGGCCGTCAGGACGGCGACGCCGGTGGTCCCGATCTTCATCAGACGGCTCGGCCCCGGCCGGCACCGCGTCACCGTCCTGCCCGCGATCGCCCCGCCGGCGGCCGACGATCCGGAGGCTGCCGTCGTGGAGCTGACGGCCCGCTGCACGGCGATCGTGGAGACGGCAATCCGGCAGGCTCCCGACCAGTGGCTCTGGGCACACGACCGGTGGCGCACCCGGCCCCCCCAGGAGAGCTCCTGACGGTCCAGAGCCGGGACGGGCCGCCCGGGCGGTCGCAGGCAGGGTGGTCTGACCCCTAGCCAGGCCAAGGGCTGGCCGGCACTCCGCCCGCCGTTGACCGGGCCGGGGGAGGCGTGGTAGAAAGAACAAGGAATTCCCCCCGAATCATGGTCATTCGACGGCGTTTGGTGCTCGTATCCGCTGCTTTATGCGGGGTTTTGACGTCGGGCCCCTCCGGGCCTGACGTCGCCGCAGCGTCTTGGGCCGAGGGCTTCGAGGGGACCGCCCTCATCGTCCCTCGCGAGCCCGCTCCTCCCTCGGTGACTTCGGTGGACGGGGATGCCCAGCCGGAGCCGCTGCTGCAAGGGCTGCTCGACGAGGTCGGGGGCACGCTCGACTCCGACCTCGGCCTCCTTGCCGACGGGCCGGTCGAGGAAGTCGTCGAGGTCGAGGAAGTGGTCGAGCCCGAGGAGGTCGTGGAGCTCCAGGACCCCCCTGTCATCGACCCGTGGGCTCACGCCTTCGCCGAGTCCAGCCGGCACGGAGGCATTCCCGTCCCCCCGGTGTATCCCGTCGTCCTCAACGAGGACGTCCAGCGCCACCTGGAGCGGTTCACCGGCTCCCGGCGGGACGCCGTGACCCTCTGGGCCGGCCGGGCCGGTCGCTATCTGGACATGATCCGCGAGGTCCTGCGAAGCAAGGGGCTCCCCGAGGAACTCGCCTACACCGCGATGATCGAGAGCGGGTACAACCCGTTCGCGGTGTCGCGGGCCGGGGCCAAGGGACTCTGGCAGTTCATGGCCGCCACCGCGCGCCAGTACGGGCTCCGGGTCGACAAGTGGATCGACGAGCGATTCGATCCCGAGAAGTCCACGGTGGCCGCGGCCGCCTATCTGGCGGACCTCCACCGGATATTCGGCTCCTGGCCCCTCGCCCAGGCGGCCTACAACGCCGGGGAGGTCAAGGTCGCCCGCGCCATCCGCCGGACGGGATCCACGGATTTCTGGATCCTCGCCCGATCGCGCCACCTCCTCCGAGAGACCAAGGAGTTCGTGCCCCAGATCCAGGCGGCCACCGTGATCGCGCAGGATCCGGAGCGGTACGGCATCGAGTTCCCCGAGCACGAGCCGGTCGCCATCGAGATCGTGAAGGTGCCCCCGGCGACCAGCCTTCGCCGCGTCGCGGCGACCACCGGGATCCCGCTGGAGACGTTGCGGCACCTGAACCCGACCCTGGTTCGCGGCGTGACGCCGCCCCGGACCTCCTGGGAGCTCCGGGTCCCCGAGGGGCGCCGCGACGCGGTGCGGGCCGCGATCGCCCCGCCGTCACGGCGGCCGATGGTGGCCCGGCCGGTGTCCACGTCGGTGGTCCGCGCCGCGCGCCCGGCCAGCGGCATCCACGTCGTCCGTCCGCGTGACACGGTCTCCGGCATCGCCAAGCGGTACGGCGTCTCGACGCGCGACGTGCTGCGGTGGAACCGGCTCGACGAACCGCACCGGATCCGCCCCGGCGACCGTCTGCGCGTGACCGACGTCCGGTCCACGGGCGAGCGCGCCCGGGCCCGGTGAAGGTCGAAGTCCATCTCTTCGCGACGCTGACCGCGTTCCTGCCTCCGGGGAACCGGACCGGTGTCGCGGTCCTCGACGTCCCCGCGGGGAGCACCGTCCGCGACGTCGCGTCCCGGCTCGGGATCCCGCCCGACCTCGATCGGGTCGGCCTCGTCAACGGTCGCGAGGCCGGGCCGGACACCTCGCTGGCTGCGGAGGACGTCGTCACGCTGTTTCCTCCGCTCGCCGGCGGCCGACGCTGACCGCCGGCGCAAACGGCCGCGGCACGGGTGGTACACTCAAAAGGCTCGATCGGCTGCCGTGCCGGTTCCGGAAGCGTCTAGGAACCCGGTGGGCCTCCCGGACTTCAAATCCGGCGTCCGGCTCTAGACAAGCTGGAGGTGGGTTCGACTCCCACACGCTTCCGCCAGCACACGACACCCGGCGAGCAGGGAGTGGTGATGGCGCGCCAGAACTCGACGAGCAAGACCAGGGGACGGAGGAAGCGGCGGAGCTGGGTCGTACCGGCCGCGGCGGGCGTCGGCATCGTCGCGATCGTCGTGGCGTACTTCGCGTATCGTGCCGCCGCCGATCTCCCCGGCGAGCGGCTGGCGGACCTGGGCAACCTCCACATCCCGACGGCGTCCTCTCCCCACGTGCCGTACAACTCGGACCCGCCCACGTCGGGCCCCCACCTGCCGTACATCGCCCCCTGGGGTGTGCACACGCGCCCGATCGAGCCCGAGCTCCAGGTGCACAACCTCGAGGACGGCGGCGTGCTCGTGCAGTACAGCTGCGAGTGCCCGGACCTCGTGAAGCAGCTGGAGAGCGTCGTGCGGCGGTACGACAAGCACGTCATCCTGGCTCCCTATCCCGCGATGCGGAGCCGGATCGCCCTGACGGCGTGGACGCGCCTGGACCGGCTCGAGGAGTTCGACGAGCGCCGCATCGTGCGGTTCATCGAGGCCTACCGTGGGATCGATCACCACAAGCGGTAGCGTCGCCCTCCTGGCCCTCACCCTGGTGGCCTGTGCGCGTCCGCACGTGGCGCCGCTGGCGCCCCCCGCGTACCTGGCCGAGGTCTCCGCCAACTACGACCGGACCTGGACCGCCCTCGTCCGGGCGCTCGCCCGAGAGAACCTGCCGCTCAGGGCCATCGCCCGCGACTCCGGGGTCATCGCCTCCGACGACGTCGTCAGCCCGATCGGCCTGTGGGCCGATTGCGGTGTGATCTCCGACGACCGGATCGAGGGGGAGGCCGTGGTCTCGTTCACGGTGTTCGCCGAGCCGAACGGCCGGACCACGCGGGTCCAGGTCAACTCCAAGATGCGCACGCACGCCCACCGGCGGGGAGGATCGGGCAAGCTGAGGTCGTCGCCCGTCTACCCGTGTGCGTCCACCGGCCGGTTCGAAGCGAACCTCCTCGAGGCGGTCCGCGGGCTGATCGCGGCGGAGTAGCCGGTGCCCTCCCGCCTCGCCGATCTCATTCGCCGGGCGCGTCGCCTCGCCACCGAGCGGGACCGGCTGATCGACGCCCTCGCCGCCGAGTGGACCCGCGCGTTGCGTGGCCAGCGCCTGTCCGCCGCCGACCTCGACGAGCTGTGGGCCGGCCTCACGGAGGAGGCCGTGCGGCGAGGCCCCCACGGCCGGGGGCAGGGGACCGTCCAGGCCTGGCGGGCCGAGACCCAGGAGGTCATCGCGCGCGTCCGGGCCAAGGTCGAGGCGAACCTCCGTGAACGCTGAGCGGACCGGGGCGCTTCGCCGGCTGCCGTCGGTGGACGAGGTGGCGAGGGCGGTCGCCGCCCGTCCCGAGCTGGCCCGGGTGCCGCGGACACGCATCACGGAGGCGGTCCGCCAGGCGGTGGACGCCGAGCGGCGACACGTGCGGGAGGGCGGGGTCGACCCGGCCGATGCCAAGACGCTGGCGGATCGGGTGGCCGAGCGGCTCACGCGTCTCGGGGTCTTCTCTCTCCGCCCCCTCGTGAACGCCACCGGAGTCGTGCTCCACACCAATCTCGGCCGTGCCCTCCTCTCGCCGTTGGCGCGGGAGCGCGTGGCCGAGGTCGCCGGCGCCTACTCGAACCTCGAGCTCGATCTGACGTCCCGCGAGCGCGGCTCCCGCTACAGTCACGTGGAAGGGCTCCTGCGCCGGCTGACCGGAGCCGAGGACGCCCTGGTCGTCAACAACAACGCCTCCGCGGTCCTGCTCGCCCTCGAGACCCTCGCCCACGGCAAGGAGGTCGTGGTCTCCCGGGGCGAGCTGATCGAGATCGGCGGCGAGTTCCGGATCCCCGACATCATGCGGCGGAGCGGCGCGATCCTGCGCGAGGTCGGCGCCACCAACCGCACGCACCCGCGCGACTACGCGGACGCGATCGGACCCGAGACCGCGCTCCTGCTGAAGGTGCACACCTCGAACTACCGGATCGTGGGCTTCACGGCCGCCGTCGGCTCCCGGGAGCTGGTCGACGTCGGTCGAGCGCGCAAGGTCCCGGTGCTCGAGGACCTGGGCTCCGGCTCCCTCGTCGACCTGCGCCCCTACGGGCTGCCGCACGAGCCGACGGTTCCGGAGGTCGTGGCCGCCGGGGTCGACCTGGTCACCTTCTCCGGCGACAAGCTCCTCGGCGGCCCCCAGGCCGGCATCATCGTCGGCCGTCGCGAGGCGGTGGCGCGCCTGAAGCGGAACCCCCTGAACCGGGCGGTCCGCATCGACAAGTTCACGATCGCCGCCCTCGAGGCAACCCTGCACGCCTACGAGGACGGGACGGCGCTCGCGACGCTGCCGACGCTCCGGATGCTGACGGAACCGCTGCTCGGCGTCCGGGCGCGTGCCCGGGCCGTCGTGGCCCGGCTGGACCGCGAGGCACGTGCCCGGCTGCTGCCCCGGGTGATCGAGGACCGAGCGCAGGTGGGCGGAGGCGCCCTTCCCACCGCGACGCTGCCGACCGCCGGGGTGGTGGTGGGAACCGACGATGCGCACGCGCGGCGGCTGGACGCCGCGCTCCGGGAAGCCGATCCGCCGGTCGTCGGCCGGATGCTGGACGACCGGCTCTTCCTCGACTGCCGGACCGTGCTCGCCGAGCAGGTCAGGACGCTCGCGCGCACGCTCGCGACGGTGGCCCGATGAAGCACGTGGTGGTCGGGACCGCCGGACACATCGATCACGGCAAGACCTCGCTGGTCCGGGCGCTGACCGGCATCGACACCGACCGGCTCCCGGAGGAGAAGGCACGCGGCATCACCATCGATCTCGGCTTCGCCTTCCTGGAGGAGCCCGGTGCGCCCACGATCGAGATCGTGGACGTGCCGGGGCACGAGCGGTTCGTGAAGAACATGCTCGCCGGCGTGGGCGGCATCGATCTCGCCATGCTCGTGATCGCCGCCGACGAGGGAGTCATGCCGCAGACGCGCGAGCACCTCGCGATCTGCTCGCTCCTGCACATCCCGCGGGGGCTGGTCGCCCTGACGAAGACCGACCTCGTGGAGCCGGACTGGCTCGAGCTCGTGCGCGAGGATCTCGCGGGCCTGCTGCGCGAGACGTTCCTCGCCGGCGCGCCCGTGATCCCCGTGTCCGCGAAGACGGGCGAGGGACTGGACGCCCTCCGGGCCGCGCTGCGCGCCCTGGCCGCCGAGGTGCCCTCGCGGGAGACGGACGCCCTGCCACGGCTGCCCGTCGACCGGGTCTTCACCATCAAGGGGTTCGGCACGGTCGTCACGGGCACGCTCACGAGTGGGCGCCTCCGCGTCGACGACCGGGTCGAGGTGTTCCCGCGCGGCCTGCAGTCGAAGGTCCGGGGCCTCCAGACCCACGGCCGGCCGGTGACCGAGGCGAGCGCGGGGCAGCGGACCGCCGTCAATCTGCAAGCCGTCGAGCGGGCGGCGCTGGAACGGGGTGACGTCCTCGGGCTGCCCGGGACGCTCGCACCGTCCCTGCTCGTCGACGGCACCCTGGAGCTGCTGGCGGACGCCCCGCGGCCGGTCCGGAGCCGCGACCGCGTACGGTTTCACGCCGGCACCAGCGAGATCATGGCCCGGGTGCTCCTGCTGGACCGGGCGGAGCTGGAGCCCGGGATGTCGGCGTTCGCCCGCTTCCGCCTGGAAGCCCCCCTCGTCGCGCTTCCGGGGGACCGCTTCGTGGTCCGCTCCTACTCGCCGATGCTCACGGTCGGCGGCGGCACGCTCCTCGACGTCGCGCCTCCCCGATTCCGCCGGAAGGGCCCGGCCCTCGTCGGGCACCTGTCGCTGCTCCGGACGGGGAGCTTCGAGGAGGTCGTCGCCGAGCACGTCCGCCACGCCGGCTCCGGCGGCGTCCGGTTCGCCGCCCTCGCCGGTCGTGTTCCCCTGGGACCCGAGCGCCTCCGCCGCGTGCTCGACACCCTGCAGGCGGCCGGTCGGGTCGTCGCCATCGACCGCGACTGGCACGTGCATCCCGAGAGCCTGGACCGGCTGCGGCGCGCCGCCCTCGAGGCGCTCGCCCACTTCCATCGTGCCCACCCGCTGCGCCCCGGCATGTCGCGCGAGGAGCTGCGCGTGCGGACGGGAGCCGCCGACGAGCGCATCTTCGCGCACCTGCTGACGACGCTCGACGCCGGCGGCGTCGCGCGCATCGATCGCGACAAGGTTCGCCTCGCCGAGCACGAGGTGCGCCTCTCGCCGGAGCAGCAGCGGGTGGTCGACGCCATCGAGCAGGACTACCTCCGAGCGGAAGCCGCCCCTCCCAGTCCCGAGGAGGCGCTGGCGCGGGCGGGGACGCAGGGCGACGAGGAGCACGAGCTCTTCCAGCTCCTCGTCGAGTCCAGGCGGCTGGTGCGGGTCAAGGAGTCGCTGTTCTTTCACGCCCGGGCGCTCGAGTCCATCCAGGACAAGCTCGTCACGCTCCTCAGGGAGCGCAAGGAGATCGCGCCCGGCGACGTCAAGGACCTGCTCGGCATCTCACGCAAGTACGCGATTCCCCTGCTGGAGTTCTTCGACACGCGGCGGGTGACCGCGCGCGTCGGCGAGCGGAGGGTCTTGCGCGGGGCGTGAGGGGGCGCTAAGGTGGCGCCTGAAAGGAGTCGCGGAATGTTTGGCCTCGGCTACCAGGAACTGCTGATCATCCTCGTGATCGTGCTGATCCTGTTCGGCGCGAACCGCCTGCCCGAGCTGGCGCGCTCTCTCGGGTCGAGCGTCAAGGAGTTCAAGAAGGGAGTCAACGAGGCGAAGGTCGACGACGGCGCACCCGCGACGAAGGAAGACGAGCGGAAGGTGTAGCGCCGCCCGCTCGCTCCGCCCCTCGCCGCCGCCGCGCCCGCTCGCCTCGCGCACGACCTCGCCCTCCGGCCTGACCTCCTCGCCCCCGGCGTATACTGCTCGGCGCCCATGGAGCGGCGCCCGGACCGGTGGGATTACGTGTGCGCGGTCGTGCTCGCCGCGCTGACGGTGCTGTCGCGTCTGCCCTACCGGGCCCGCCTGCTCTACAACTGGGATGCGGTCCAGTTCGCGCTGGCACTCCAGGAGTACGACGTCGCGAAGCACCAGCCGCACCCGCCCGGCTACATCCTCTACGTCGCGCTGGGGCGGTTCGCGCACGCGTGGCTCGCGGATCCCGTCTCCGCCTACGTGGCGCTCGCCGTCGTTTTCAGCGGGCTCGGCACCTTCGTCGTGTACTTCCTCGCCCGGGCGGTGTACGACCGGCCCACGGCGCTCGCGTCGAGCAGCCTGCTCGCCGTGAGCCCGCTGTTCTGGTTCTACGGCTCGGGGGGGCTCATCTACGCAGCGGAGGCCGTCCTGGCGTCCGTCGTGGCCTACTTCGCCTTCCGCGCGCTGCGGGGCAGCGAGACCGACGCCTGGCTGGCCGCCGCCTACCTCGGCCTCGCCGCGGGGCTCCGCCAGTCGTTGCTGGTCCTGCTCTTCCCGCTGTGGCTCGGCGCCGTTCTGGTGGGGGTGCGGCGCGCGCGGACGGTGGCCGTGGGCCTCGCGATCCTGGCCCTCGCCGTCCTCGCCTGGTTCGTGCCGATGGTCTGGCTGACGGGCGGCCTCGAGCGTTACGTCGAGGCCTCCCACCAGCTGGCGATCTCGGTCGTCACGCCGACCTCGGTCGTCGGCGGCCCCCTCGACGTGACGGTCCGGATGTCGCGCTACCTGCTCGAGTCCGTCGTGGTCGCCCTCGGACCGCTGGCGGGGGCGATCCTGCTCCTGCCCTGGTACGCGCGCCGCCACGGCTGGGGACGGCGCGAGTGGTTCCTGGTCGGCTGGACGATCCCTCCCGTCGCCGTCTACACGCTGGTCCACTTCGGGCAGGCGGGCTACGTGCTGACCTTCCTGCCCGCCCTCGTCATCCTGCTGACCCACGTGCTGCTCGCGGCGCTGCGGCGAGCGTCCGCGCGCCTGCCCCGTGTGGCGCGGGCCGGCGTCGTCGCCGGCGTGGTCACCCTCGTCGTCCTGATCAACGGAACGTTCTTCGTCAGCGCCCGGCCCCTGCCACGCGACTTCGATCCAAGCAAGCCGACATGGCGTCGCGCCCTCGAGGACGACGCGTTCGACTGGATCTTCAGCCGGACGGCCGCCGCGCTGCGGCAGCACGAGGCGGTCGTGGGGACCTTCGTGGACGCCATCCGGGGCCTGCACCGCCCCGCCGACACGGTGATCCTCACGGAGGTGGGCAACCGTCGATCCTACCCGTGGCTGCGCCACGCCATGTTCTACCTGCCGGAGTACCGGGCCTACGGTCTCCTGGTCGGCGACGGGCCCGTCGGCTACTACGTGCCCGAGCACACGACGACGATGACCCCGATCCGGGACGGCGTGGTGCCGCTTCCCCCCGGCACGCGTCACCTCGTCTGGTTCGTCGACCACTGGAGCCCGGAGGCGGAGCGCCCGCCCGGCCTGGTCGAGATCGCGCTTCCCCACGGTCGCTTCCTCTACGTCCTGCCGCTGGGCCGCCGGCCCGTCCGCTACGCTGGCTACACGCTCGTCCCCGGTCGCTAGCCGCCCTCTGGCCGGGACGCTGCGTCGCGCGGTGCCCTGGCTGCCGGTTCGCGACGACCTCCTGGTGACACTGGCGGTGGCTGTCCCGGTGGCGGCCCTCACCGCGGCGGAATCCCGGGTCGCCGGCGGCTCCGGCTTCCCGCTCGACGACGCCTGGATCCACCTGCACTTCGCGCGGAACCTGGCCGAGGGGGCGGGCTTCGCGTACAACCCGGGTCGCCCGGTGGCCGGCTCGACGGCCCCCCTGTGGACGTTGCTCCTCGCGGCCGGGGCCAGCGTCGCCGGGCCGTCGGTGGGGCTGGCGAAGGCGCTCGGGACGGCCTGCGCCGTGGGCGCCGGCGTCTTGACCCGGCGCGCCGCCGTGGCGTGGGGCGCGCGCCCCGACGTGGCGCTCGTGGCGGCGGTGATGCTGCTGTGGTCCGGACCCGTCGCGTGGGGGGCGCTCTCCGGCATGGAGGTGACGCTGGCCGCGCTGCTCGTCGCCGCCGCGCTGCTGGCGCACGCGCGCGGCCGCACGATCACGGCGGCGGGGCTGGCGGCGCTGGCGCCCCTCGCACGCCCGGAAGCCCTGCTCCTCGTCCCGTTCCTGGCGCTCTCGCCGCGCCCCGGCCTGAGGCGGACGGCGGTGTTCGCGACGCTGGCAGTCCTCGCCCTGGCACCGCTGGTGGCCTTCTCCTACGCCACCGTGCACGCTCCGGTGCCCGCCACGGCGGTGGCCAAGATCGAGGGCGGGCTCGTCGGCTGGCTCGCGGGCGTCCACGAGCCCGCCGCGACGACGTGGCTCGCGCGGCCGTGGGAGTACGGCCGCGCGTGGGCGGCGTGGCTTTACGAGAGCCACCCGCTGCTCGCGCTGACCCTCGTGCCCGGCATCGTGCTCGCGTGGAAGCGGGTCGGACCCTCGCTCGGCATCCCGGCGCTCATCCTCCTCGCCCATCCCGTGGGGATGGCCCTCCTGGCGCCCTACCGTGCGCCGGATTTCCAGGAGGGGCGGTACTCCACGCACCTGCTGCCTCTTGCGGTCGTCGTCGCCGCCGTGGGCCTGGGGCCCCTGGTCACCGCCCGGCGCTGGCTGACGCTGCTGGTGGTCGTCGCGCTCTCGGCGCACGGCCTGCCGCCCGCCGCCGCCCGCTACGCGCGGGGCGTCGACGAGATCGAGCGCATGCAGGTGCAGCTGGGGCGCTGGATCGACGCCAACCTGCCGCGCCGGGCGAGGCTGGCCGTCAACGACATCGGGGCCATCGCCTACTTCTCGCGGCGCGAGATCATCGACCTCATGGGGCTAGTGACGCCGGAGGCCGTCCCGTACCGGCGGCAGGGCGCCGACGCCGTGCTGCGATTCGTGGTGGACGCGTGCCCCGACTACATCGTGATCTTCCCGGACTGGTTCCCGCGGCTCGCCGCGCGCGCGGATCTCCTCGAGCCGCTGACGCGCGTGCGCCTGGAGCGGGTGCAGGTGGTCGGCGCGCCGGAGATGGTTGTCTACCGGCTGCGGCGCTGTGCGCTATGATGCGGTCGTGCGCTGGCGCCTGGCGCTCGTCCTGATCGTCGCTGCGCTCGGTTTGGCAGCATCCGTCCGGGCCGAGATCTACCGCTACAGCGACGAGGCGGGACACACCCACTTCGTCGACGGCCTGGACAACGTCCCGCTGCCCCATCGTGCCGGCGCCGTCCCCGTCGGGCTGCGCAACCGGCCTGCGGCCTCCACGCCGGGCGCCGGCGAGGCGGAGCCGGCGCGATCGTCCGGCCGCACGGTCCTCCGGTACACCCCCGGCCAGCGCATCTTCGTCGACGTGACGATCAACGCCAGCGTCACCGCGAAGCTCCTGCTGGACACGGGCGCGGACCGCACGATGATCAGCCCGCGGACGCTGCAGGCGGCCGGCGCCTCGCTCGCCCGGCCCGTCGGCGCCGGCCAGGTGACGGGCGTCACCGGCACCGACCGGATCCTCTACGTCGTCGTCGACTCCCTGCAGGTGGGCGAGGCGCGCGTGGGGCGCATGCCGGTCGCCGCCTACCAGCTGCCGGACAGCAGCACGGGCGACGGGCTGCTGGGGCGCGACTTCCTCGATCGGTTCAGGATGACGATCGACGCGACGCGGGGCGAGGTGACGCTGACGCCGAAGTAGCGCCCGGTCCGTGTGGTACCATGGCGGCTCGGTCATGGACTACAAGGCCACGTTAAACCTGCCGAAAACCGACTTTCCCATGAAGGCGAACCTCGCGCAGGCCGAGCCGCGCATGCTGGCCTGGTGGGACGAGGTCGGCCTCTACAAGCGGCTGCGCGAGACGGCCGCCGCCCGGCCGCTCTGGATCCTGCACGACGGCCCCCCGTACGCGAACGGCCACATCCACATCGGGCACGTCCTGAACAAGGTGCTGAAGGACGTCGTCGTGAAGTCGCGGCAGATGCTCGGGTTCAACGCCGTCTACGTGCCGGGCTGGGACTGTCACGGCCTGCCGATCGAGCACCAGGTCGACCGGGAGCTGGGGCTCGACACCGCCTCGATCGACGTGCGTCAGGCGATGGATCCCGTCGAGAAGCGCCGGCGCTGCCGCGAGTACGCCGGGCGCTTCGTCGACATCCAGCGCGAGGAGTTCAAGCGCCTCGGCGTGTTCGGCGACTGGGACGCTCCCTACCTGACGATGGCGCCCGGCTACCAGGCGGTGATCGCGCGCGAGTTCGGCCGCTTCGTCGGCCGGGGGATCGTCTACAAGGGCCTCAAGCCCGTCCACTGGTGCATGTACTGCAAGACCGCGCTCGCCCAGGCGGAGGTGGAGTACGAGGACCAGCGGACGCCGTCGATCTACGTGCGCTTCCCCCTGGTGTCCCCGCTGGCCGGCGTGCCGGACGCGGCGCGGCCGTCGCTCGTCATCTGGACGACCACGCCGTGGACCCTGCCGGCGAACCTGTCGATCGCCGTGCATCCCGACGAGGAGTACGTGGCGCTCGAGGGCAAGGACGAGACCCTCGTGGTCGCCGCCAAGCTGGCCGAACCCCTCGCCGCGCTCGCCGGCCTGGAGACGCCGCGGCGCCTGGCCAGCTTCGCAGGGCGGGCGCTGGAGGGGCTCGAGTATCGCCATGCCTGGATCGACCGGACGGGGAAGATCGCGGTGGCGCCGTTCGTCGCGATGGACACGGGGAGCGGCCTCGTCCACATCGCGCCCGGCCACGGCGAGGAGGACTACGACCTCGGGCGCAGCCTCGGCCTGGAGGTCTACAACCCCGTGGACGACAACGGCCGGTTCCTGCCCGGCGTCGAGCCGTTCACGGGGCTGACCGTGTGGGAAGCGAATCCCCGCATCATCGAGCACCTGCGCGGGCTCGGCGCCCTCGTCGCCGAGGTGCCCCTGAGCCACACCTATCCGCACTGCTGGCGCTGCAAGAATCCGACGCTGTTTCGCGCCACGCCCCAGTGGTTCATCGCGCTCGACCGCGACGGGCTGCGGACGCGTGCGCTCGCCGCCATCCGCGACGAGGTGCGCTGGATCCCCGCGTGGGGCGAGGAACGCATCGCCAGCATGGTGGCCCACCGTCCGGACTGGACCATCTCCCGGCAGCGCGTGTGGGGCGTGCCGATCGTCGCCTTCTACTGTGACGCCTGCGGCGAGCTGAAGCTGGAGGAGCGGCTCGTCGAGCACGTGGCCGGCATCTTCCGGGACGGGCAGGGCGCCGACGAGTGGTACGCGCGCGAGGCGCGCGACCTGCTGCCGCGCGGGGAGCGCTGCGCGCGCTGCGGCGGCGACCGCTTCCGCAAGGAGAGCGACATCCTGGACGTGTGGTTCGACTCCGGCTGCAGCCACGCCGCCGTGCTGGAGACGCGGCCGGACCTCCGGTGGCCCGCCGAGATGTACCTGGAGGGCTCCGACCAGCATCGCGGCTGGTTTCACTCCTCGCTCCTGGAATCGGTCGGTACGCGGGCCGCCGCTCCCTACCGCAACGTGCTGACGCACGGCTTCGTGGTCGACGGCGAGGGGCGGAAGATGTCGAAGTCCGTCGGCAACACGGTGGCGCCGGAGACGCTCATCCCGCGGTACGGGGCCGAGGTCCTGCGGCTGTGGGCGGCGTCCGAGGACTACACGGAGGACATCCGGGTCTCGAGCGAGATCCTCGACCGCCTCGCCGACGCCTACCGCAGGATCCGGAACACCTTCCGCTTCCTGCTCGGCAACCTCTACGACTTCGAGCCGGCGCGCGATCGGCAGCCCTACGCCCGCCTGGACGAGGTCGACCGCTTCGTGCTGGACCGCCTGTCCCGCCTCGTGGGACGGGCCGTCCGGGCCTACGAGGACTATCAGTTCCACGCGGTCTTCCACGCCGTGCACAACTTCTGCGCGGTGGACCTGTCGGCGCTCTATCTCGACGTGATCAAGGACCGGCTGTACACCTCCGCCGCGGGCGATCCACGGCGCCGCGCCGCCCAGACGACGTGCCACGACGTGTTCGTCGCCCTCGCCCGGCTCATGGCGCCCATCCTGTCCTTCACGACGGAGGAGGCGTGGCGCTTCCTGCCCGGCGACCGGGGCGAGAGCGTGCACCTCGCGCGGTTCCCCGAGCTTGCCCCCGAGTGGCAGGACGACGTGCTCAAGCGGGACTGGGACCGGCTGCTGGAGGTCCGGCGCGAGGTGGCCCGGGCGCTCGAGCTGGCGCGGGCGCGCAAGCTGATCGGCAGCGGGCTCGAGGCCGCCGTCCGGATCACGGCCGCCCCCGAGGACCTGCCCGCCCTGCTCGGCGCCAAGCGCGAGCTGCTCCAGACGCTCTTCATCGTCTCGCGCGTGGAGCTCGGCCCGGGCTCCCCCGGGGCGGTGCGCCACGAGAGCCAGGAGATCCCGGGCCTCGTGGTCGACGTGGATCGCGCTCCCGGCGACAAGTGCGAGCGGTGCTGGATGCGCGCCTCGACCGTCGGCCGGAGCACCGCGCATCCGACGCTCTGCGACCGCTGCGCGGCCGTCGTCGGCGCGTGAAGGCGGTCCTGCCGCTCGCCGGCGCCGTCATCGCGCTCGATCAGCTCACGAAGGCGATCGCGCTCGAGCACCTCGCCGAGCACGTCTCGGTGACGGTCATCGACGGCCTCCTCTCCCTCACGCTCGTCCACAACAGGGGGCTGGCCTTCGGCCTGCTCGCCGGGCTGCCGGCCGCCTGGCGGTGGGTGGTGGTCGCGCTGTCGCTCGTGGCGCTCGCCGTGCTCGCCCGGGTGGCCCTGCGCGTGCTGCCCACCGGCGGCTGGACGGGGCGCCTCGCGGTGGGGCTCGTGCTCGGGGGCGCGGTCGGCAACCTCATCGACCGCGCACGGTTCGGCGCCGTTGTCGACTTCGTCGACTTCCACTGGCAGGGCTGGCACTGGCCGGCCTTCAACGTCGCCGACTCCGCGATCTCCATCGGCGTCGCGCTGCTCGCCCTGCGCCTGCTCGCCGACCGGTCCGCCCCCGCGTCGCGATGACGGCGGCCCGCGGCTCCGCGGGACGATCCGTTCCCGGGTAGGGCGTGGAGCGCCACGCGCTCGTCGTCGACGCGTCGGCGTCCGGCGAGCGCCTCGATCGCTGGCTCGCGGCGCGCGTGCCCTCCCTCTCCCGGGCTCGCCTGCAGTCGCTGATCGACGCCGGCCTCGTGCTGGTCGAGGGCCGGCCCCGGAAGGCGGCCCATCGGCTCGCCGGCGGCGAGCGCGTGGAGGTGAGCGTCCCGCCCCCGCCGCCCGAGACCCTCGTACCCGAGCCGGTCGCGCTCGCCATCGTCCACGAGGACGAGCACGTCCTCGTGGTCGACAAGCCGGCCGGGATGGTCGTGCATCCGGGCGCTGGCCACGCCGGGGGCACGCTCGCCGCCGCCGTCCTGGCTCATGCGCCTCAGGTGGCGGGCGTGGGAGGGCCTCGCCGTCCCGGCATCGTCCACCGCCTCGACCGCCAGACGTCGGGTCTGCTGGTGCTCGCCAAGACGGCCCGGGCGTACGAGGCTCTGACGCGCCAGCTGGCGGCCCGGACGGTGAGCCGCCGGTATCTGGCCGTCGTTCACGGCCACCTGACCCCGGACACCGGGACCATCGACCGCCCGATCGGGCGGCACCCGACCGACCGGACCAGGATGGCCGTCCGGCCCCCCGGACAGGGGCGGCGGGCGGTCACTCTGTGGCGCGTGCTCCAGCGGTTTCCCCGGTTCACGCTCGTCGAGGCGCGCCTGCAGACGGGTCGCACCCACCAGATCCGGGTTCACCTCGCCTCGCTCGGCCATCCCGTCGTCGGCGACGAGGTCTACGGCGCCCGCCGCGCCTCGCCGGTGCCGCTGGACGGCCACGCCCTCCACGCCATCGAGCTCGCCTTCGACCATCCCGACACCGGGGTGCGCATGAACTTCGTATCCCCGCTGCCGGCGCGCATGGAACGGCTGCTGTCTCATTTGGGCAACGTCGTGGAGTGATGACCGTATCGTCGTTTACACGGCAGCGCCCGCCACGCTACAGTGGCTGAAGCCAGGAGGGTCTGGCGCGGGAGTTGCTCAGCATGACGCGCGTGGATACCAGGGCCGACGACCTCACCGTGATCATCCTCGCCGCCGGCGAGGGCAAGCGGATGCGCTCCCGGATGCCGAAGGTCCTCCACCCGCTCTGCGGCCGTCCCCTGATCGGCTACCCCGTCCGGCTCGCCCGGGCGCTGTCCGACCGGATCGTCGTCGTGGTGGGCCCGGACGGCGACGGCGTGCGGGAGACGGTGGGGCCGACCGCCCGGTTCGTCGAGCAGCGGGAACGGCTGGGCACCGGCCACGCCGTGCTCCAGGCGCGCCCGGCGTCCGGCGAGGCCGGCACCGTGGTCGTCCTGCCGGGAGACGTGCCGCTGCTGTCGCTCGAGGCGCTGGAGGAACTCGTCCAGCACCACCGCGCCACCGGAGCGGCGGCGACCCTCCTGACCGCCGTTGTCGAGCGCCCGCAGGGCTACGGGCGGGTGCTGCGCCAGGGCGGCCGCGTCAAGCGCATCGTCGAGGACCGGGATGCGACCGACGACGAGAAGCGCGTGGCCGAGATCAACACGAGCGTCTATGCCTTCGATGCCCGCTGGCTCTGGCCGGCGCTCGCCGACGTCCGCCCGGACAACGACCAGGGCGAGCTGTATCTCACCGACGTGGTCGGCGTCCTCGCCCGCGCGGGCCGGCGCGTCGAGGCCGTCGCGGTGGCGGACGCCGCCGAGGCGCTCGGCGTGAACGACCGCAAGCAGCTCGCGGCCCTGGCCGCCATGCAGCGGCAGCGGATCCTGGACCGCCTCATGGCCGACGGCGTGACCATCCTCGATCCCGCCTCCACGTACGTGGACGACACCGTGTCGATCGGGCCGGACACGGTCATCTACCCGCACGTGATCATCGAAGGCGGGACGACGATCGGGTGCGACTGCGTCGTGGGCGCCGGCTGCCACATCGCGACCTGTCGCATCGGCGACGGTGTCCGCCTGCGCCCGTACTGCGTGCTGACCGAGTCGGACGTCGAGGCGGGCGCGGAGCTCGGCCCGTTCTGCCACCTGCGCCCGCGCGTGGTCATCGGCGCCAGGGCGAAGATCGGGAACTTCGTGGAGGTGAAGAAGTCGCGGATCGGCCGCGGGAGCAAGGCGAACCACCTCGCGTACATCGGCGACGCCGTCATCGGCGACGGCGTCAACATCGGCGCCGGCACGATCACGTGCAACTACGACGGCTACGCGAAGCACGAGACCCGGATCGGGGACAAGGCGTTCGTGGGCACCAACACCAGCCTCGTGGCGCCCGTGACGGTGGGCGAGGGCGCCTACATCGGCTCGGGCTCCGTCATCACCAAGGACGTGCCGGCGGGCGCGCTGGCCGTGGAGCGGAGCCCGCAGGTCGTGCGCGAGGGGTGGGTGGCGCGCCGGGCGGCCCGGGCCTCGAGGAGCAAGGACTAGCACCATGTGTGGCATCGTCGGCTACGTCGGACGGAAGGATGCGGTCGGCATCATCGTGGACGGGCTCAAGCGGCTCGAGTACCGCGGCTACGACTCGGCCGGCGTGGCCGTCGTGGCGCCGGGCGGCGGGCTGGAGGTCCGCCGCGCCGCCGGCAAGATCCGCGTGCTCGAGGGAATCCTCCGGGAGCGTCCGCTCAACGGCGCGGTCGGCATCGGCCACACCCGCTGGGCGACCCACGGGCGCCCGTCCGACGAGAACGCGCACCCCCACACCGACTGCTCGGGCTCGCTCGTCGTCGTCCACAACGGCATCCTCGAGAACTACCTCGAGATCAAGGATCGCCTGCTGAGCGACGGCCACGCCTTTCAGTCGGAGACGGACACCGAGGTGCTCGCCCACCTCGTCGAGCACCACCTGCGCGGCACGCGCCGGCTGGACGTGGCGGTGAAGGCGGCGCTGGCCGAGGTCCGGGGCGCGTACGCCGTGGGAGTGCTCTCGACCACCGCCCCCGACCGGCTCGTCGCCGCCAAGCACGGCGCCGGCAGCGTGGTCGTCGGGCTGGGGCGCGGAGAGATGTTCATCGCCTCCGACATCCCGGCCATCCTCTCGCACACGCGGGACGTCCTCATCCTCGAGGACGGCGAAGTGGCGACCGTCACCGCGGAGGGCGTCGACGTCTCGACGCTGGGCGACCAGCCGGTGCAGCGGGATCCCGTGAAGATCCTGTGGGACCCGATCATGGCGGAGAAGGGCGGGTACCGCCACTTCATGCTCAAGGAGATGTACGAGCAGCCGCGCGCCATCACCGACACCTTCCGGGGCCGCATCGCTCCCGAGACGGGCAACGTGCTGCTGCCCGACGTCAACCTGGATCCCGACGCCGCCCGCGCGATCCAGCGCGTCGTCTTCGTCGCGTGCGGCACCGCCGCCTACGCCTCCCTGCTCGGCCGCACGCTGGTCGAGCGCCTCGCCGGGGTGCCGGCCGAGGTGGACCTGGCCTCCGAGTTCCGGTACCGGGATGCCATCGTCGGCCCCGAGACCCTCGTCGTCGCGGTGTCGCAGTCGGGCGAGACGGCCGACACGCTGGGCGCCGTGAAGGCGGCCCGGCTGAAGGGAAGCCCGATCCTCGCCATCACCAACGTCGTCGGGTCGGCGCTGGCGCGCGAGGCGACCGGCACCCTGTACATGCACGCCGGGCCCGAGATCGGGGTGGCGTCGACCAAGGCGTTCTCGACGATGATCGTCGCCGGGTACCTCCTCGGGCTCTGGCTGGGGCGGCTGCGCGGCTTCCTGACCGCGGAGGACGTCCGCAAGCGCACGCTGGACCTCGTGGAGATCCCGCGGCTGGTGGAGAAGACGCTCGAGCTCGAGGGGCACGTGGCGGGGCTCGCGCGGCACCTGAGCGGCGCCAGCGACTTCCTCTACCTGGGGCGCGGCCTGCAGTACCCGATCGCCCTTGAGGGCGCCCTGAAGCTGAAGGAGCTCTCCTACCTCCACGCCGAGGGGTACGCGGGGGGCGAGATGAAGCACGGGCCCATCGCGCTCATCTCGGACGGCTTCCCGGTGGTGGCCCTCGCCCCGCACGACGGCTCGTACGAGCGCATGCTGGGCAACATCGAGGAGGTGCGGGCGCGGGACGGCCAGGTGATCGCCGTCGTGCAGGCCGGCGACCGGCAGGTCGCGGCGAAGGCCCAGCACGTCATCGAGGTCCCGGTCGCCGCCGACCTGCTGATGCCCCTGATCACCGTCGTGCCGCTGCAGCTCCTCGCCTACCACATCGCGGTGCGGCGCGGCTGCGACGTGGACCAGCCGCGCAACCTGGCCAAGAGCGTCACGGTGGAGTAGCGCCGCTCAGGTCGTGGAGTCGAAGGTCGGCGTCCCGGCCGCCTCCGTGATGAGGCGGTCGAGGTGCATCAGGTCGAACGGCTTGGGCAGGTAGCCCGTCGCCCCGCCTTCCAGCGCCGCCCGGGCGACCTGGGGCGAGTCGTAGCCCGTCATCACGAGGACGGGGGTCTGCACGCCCATGGTGCGGAGCGAGCGGAGCAGGCTGAGGCCGTCCAGGCCCGGCATCTTCACGTCGAGCAGGATCACGTCGGGGGACTGCCGGAGCACCGCGGCCACGCCCTGGGGGGCATTGCCGGCGTGGTCGACCGCGTAGCGCGGGACGAGGAACTGGTCGAGGATCTCCCGCACCACCTCGTTGTCGTCGACGATCAGGATCCGCTTCATGCCTCGGCCGGCGGCACATCGCAAGCGATGTGCCACGCCCGGGCCCCTGGCCGGGCCGCGATATCGCGGGGATGCGGGCGGCGGCGCGCGCCGGACGTGACGTTTTGGCGCGAGGCCTCCAGTTTGTCCTGCCACGGTACAATGCGCCAGTGCCCGCGACGCTCGATCACCTCCTCGACGACCTGAACCCCGCCCAGCGCGACGCCGTGACGGCGGGCGATGGACCGCTCCTCGTGCTCGCCGGCGCGGGGAGCGGCAAGACGCGCGTGATCGCGCACCGGATCGCGTGGCTGCTGGGGCATCGCGGCGTCGCGCCCCGCCATGTCCTCGCCGTGACCTTCACGAACAAGGCGGCGAGGGAGATGGCCCGCCGCGTGGAGGACCTCGTGCTGCCGGCAGGCCTGCGGTCCCCGCTCATCGCCACCTTCCACTCGGTGTGCGTGCGCATGCTCCGGCAGCACGGCACCCACGTGGCCCTGCCGAGCCACTTCACGATCTACGACGAGGACGACCGGCTCGCGCTCGTCAAGGAGTGCATGAAGGAGGGCGAGCTCGCCGACCGCGCGTTCACGCCCTCGACGGCCGTCCACCGCATCTCCTACTGGAAGAACCAGATGGTGGCGGTGTCGGAGGCCCTGCGGGAGGCCCGGGGACCGTGGGAGAAGAAGGCCGCGCTCGTCTACTCGCGCTACGAGAAGCGGCTGCACGAGACGGGGGCCGTGGACTTCGACGATTTGCTCCTGCGCACGGTCCGGCTCCTCGCCGAGGTGCCCGAGGTGCTCGCCTGGTACCGCGGCCTGTGGCGCCACGTCCTCGTGGACGAGTACCAGGACACCAACCGCGCCCAGTACCGGATGATCCGCCTGCTCACCGCCGAGCACCGCAACGTGTGCGTGGTCGGCGATGCGGATCAGTCGATCTACAAGTGGCGCGGGGCGGACATCGCCAACATCCTCGACTTCGAGCACGACTACCCGGGCACCCGGGTCGTGCGGCTCGAGCAGAACTACCGGTCGACCAAGCGGATCCTCTCGCTCGCCGCCGCCGTCATCGCCCACAACGTCCAGCGCAAGGAGAAGACGCTCTGGACGGACAACGTGGCCGGCGAGCCGGCGCGTGTCTACCGGGCCTGGGACGAGCACGAGGAGGCGCACTTCGTGGCCCAGACCGCGCTCACGGTGCGCGGGGAGGGCGTCCCGTGGGACGCGCAAGCCGTCTTCTACCGCACCAACGCCCAGTCGCGGGTCCTGGAGGACGCCCTGCGCCGGGCCCGGATCCCGTACGTCATCGTCGGCGGCGTCCGGTTCTACGAGCGGCGCGAGATCAAGGACGCCCTGGCCTACCTGCGGCTGGCCCTCAACCCCGCCGACGACGTGGCCTTCCGCCGCGCCATCGGCGCGCCCGCGCGGGGAATCGGGGCGACCACGCTCGCCCGCCTCGACGAGGTGGCGGCGCGCGAGGCGCGGCCGCTCCTGGCGCTGGCGGCCGCGCCCCCCGAGGACCTGCGGGGCAAGCCGCGCCGGACGCTGCAGGAGTTCGCGGCGACGATGGCCAGCCTCTCCGCCCGCGTCGCCGGGCTGCCGCCCCCGGCGTTCGTCGACCTGGTGCTCGACGCCACCGGCTACCGGGAGGCGCTGCGCCAGGAGCGATCCCCGGAGGCCGAGGCCCGCCTCGAGAACCTCGAGGAGCTCGTGGCGGCGGCCGAGGACTTCGCGCACGCCGAGCCCGAGGGCACCATCGCGGCGTTCCTCGACGGCGTCGCCCTCATGAGCGACATCGACGAGCTCAAGGAGGCGGAGTCGCGGGTGACCCTCATGACCCTGCACTCCGCCAAGGGGCTCGAGTTCCCGGTCGTGTTCCTGACCGGCCTGGAGGAGGGCGTGTTCCCGCACGCCCGCTCCCTCGACGATCCCGACGAGGTCGAGGAGGAGCGGCGGCTCTGCTACGTCGGGCTCACGCGCGCGAAGGAGCGACTCTATCTCTCGTGGGCGCTCCACCGCCGGATCCACGGCTACGGCCTGGGCGAGCCGTCGCGCTTCCTGCGCGAGATGCCGGAGGCCGAGCTCGAGCCCCTGAACGCGCGGCGGCCGGCGGCCGTCGAGGACGCGCCCGTCGCGGTGGAGCGCTTCGCCCCGGCCGAGGAGGCGTGGCCCATCCGGGTCGGGGCGCGGGTGCGGCACGCCCGCTTCGGCGAGGGGCTCGTGGTCGGGGTCGAGCGCGACGGCGGGGACACCATCGTGACCGTCGGATTCGCGAGCGTCGGGCGAAAGCGGCTGTCGCTGCAGTACGCTCAGCTCGAGGAGCTGTGAGCGGACACCCATGATCGGACGGCAGGACGTCGAGCACGTGGCGCGCCTGGCGCGGCTGGCGATGGACGAGGTCGAGCTCGAGCGCATGCGCCAGGAGCTGGCCGGCATCCTCGCCTACGTCGACCGGCTGCGGCAGGTCGATACCGCCGGCGTGGAGCCGACCTCGCACGCGGTGCCCCTCGTGAACGTCATGCGGGACGACGAGGTCGCGCCCGGGCTTGCGCCGGAGGCGGCGCTCGGCAACGCGCCCGACCGGCGCGACGGGATGTTCCGGGTGCCCCGCATCCTCGAGGACGGATGACGACCAAGGCGGCCGTCCCCTCGCTCGCCGCGCTGGCCGCCGCCTACCGCGACGGGGCGACGACCCCGACCACGGTCACCGAGGACTGCC
>JAICGY010000015.1 GCA_025922915.1 Candidatus Methylomirabilota bacterium
CCACCGACAGCAAGCTCTTCAACCTCGACAACGTCGTCTGCTCGACGCACGTGGCCGGGGTCACCGTGGAGGCCACCGAAACGGCGACGCTGCAGGTCACGGGCGAGATGCTCCGCGTCCTGCGCGGCGAGATGCCCGACGTGCTGGTGAACCCCGAGGTCCAGGCGCGGCTCGGCCTCCAGACGAAGTAGAATGGGTCTCTGACACCACGACCGGGAGCGCCTCATGGCCATCGACACACGCCATCCGCGAGAGATCCGGGCCGACATCCGGGCCGGTCGCCTGGCCGGCGTCACCGCGGGGCTCGGACAGGGATTCGTGCAGGCCAACCTGGCCGTCCTGCCCCGCGACCACGCCTACGACTTCCTGCTGTTCTGCCAGCGCAACCCGCGGCCGTGCCCGCTGATCGAGGTGACGGACGTCGGCTCGCCGGAGCCGGTCGGCGTCGCCCCCGGGGCCGATCTCCGGACGGACCTCCCGCGCTATCGCATCTACAAGGACGGGGCGCTGGCCGACGAGGTCCCGGACGTCACCCCGTACTGGCGCGACGACCTCGTCGCCTTCCTCCTCGGCTGCTCGTTCACGTTCGAGTGGGCCATGCTCGACGCCGGCGTCCGGCTCTGGCACATCGAGCAGGGCAAGAACGTCGCGATGTGGCGGACGAGCATCGCGTGCCGCCCCGCCGGCGTCTTCCACGGCCCCATGGTCGTCTCCATGCGGCCCATCGCGACGAGGGATCTCGCGAAGGCGGTGACCTCGAGCGCGCGGTTCCCCGGCGCGCACGGGGCGCCCGTGCACGTGGGCGACGCGGGCGCGATCGGGATCGAGGACGTGACCCGGCCCCACTGGGGCGACCCCCAGCACTTCGGCCCGGGCGACGTGCCGGTGTTCTGGGCGTGCGGCGTGACGCCCCAGGCGGTGGCCCTCGCGTCCAAGCCGCCGTTCATGATCACCCACAGCCCCGGCCACATGTTCATCACCGACGTCCCGAACTCGGCCCTGGCGGCCTTCTAGGACGGTGTGGGCATAGCCGGCATCCGGGGCGGGCGGCGCGGGGGCCTCGGGACGTGAGGTTCGTGCCGGCAGGGGATCTCGCCGTCTGCGTCGAGCTCGGCGACGAGATCAGCGTGGAGGTCAACACGCGCGTCCGCGCCCTCGAGTACCTGGTCCAGCAGAAGGGCGTCCGGGGCGTGGTGGAGACGGTGCCCTCCTTCCGGTCGCTGCTCGTCTACTACGACCCCGACGCCGTCGGCCTCGAGACGCTGTGCGACACGCTGGGCGACCTCGCCGAGCAGGCGAGCGCGGCGGTGCTGCCGGCGCCGCGCACCGTCGAGCTGCCGTGCTGCTACGATCCGGAGCTGGGCCCCGATCTCGAGCCGGCCGCCGCCCGCCTCGGGCTGGCCGTCGACGAGCTGGTCCGGCTGCACGCCGGCGCGGAATACCTGGTGTACTTCGTCGGGTTCACGCCGGGGCTGCCCTACATGGCGGGCATGCCGGACCGCATCCAGCTGCCGCGCCTGGAGACGCCGCGCGTGAAGGTGTCAGCCGGCAGCGTCGGCATCGGCGGCATGCAGTGCTGCATCTACTCGGTCGAGAGCCCGGGCGGCTACTGGCTGCTCGGCCGCACGCCGGTGCGCCTCTACGACCCGGGCGCGCCCGAGCCGATCTTGCTGCGTCCCGGCGATCGCGTGCGGCTCCGGCCGGTCGACCGCGCCACGTTCGAGCGCATCGGCCGCGCGGTCGAGGCGCGCACCTACCGGCCGGTCGTCGTCGCGTGATCCGCATCCTCGAGCCGGGGCCGCAGACCACCGTCCAGGACCTGGGGCGCACGGGCCACCTGCGCTCCGGGATCCCGCCATCGGGGCCGATGGACGTGCACGCGTTCGTCGTCGCCAACCGCCTCGTCGGCAATCCCGACGGCGCCGCCGGCCTCGAGTGCACGCTGATGGGCCCCCGCTTCACCGTCGAGACCCCGTGCGCGATCGCGGTCACGGGGGCGGAGGTGGACGTCACGGTCAACGACGCCGCGGTGCCGGCGTGGGCGACGGTGCGGCTCGCCGCCGGCGACCGCGTCCGCGTGGGCGCGGCGCGGGCCGGCGTGCGCGCCTACGTCGCCGTCTCGGGCGGCCTCGACGTGCCGCTCACCCTCGGCTCCCGGGCGACCTATCTCCGGGGCCGGATGGGTGGCCTCGACGGCCGGGCGCTTCGCCGCGACGACGTGCTGCCGGTCGGCGCCGCGCCGCTGCCGGTGGCGGGCGCCCGGCCCCGGCTCGACGTCCCGACGTTCGAGCCGGAGCCCGTGATCCGGGTGGTCCTCGGACCGCAGGCGGACCGCTTCACGCCGGCCGGGATCGCCGCCCTCCTCGGCGAGGCCTACGAGATGCTGCCGCAGTCCGACCGCATGGGGGCGCGGCTGCGGGGCCCGCGGATCGCCCACGCCGCGGGGCACGACATCATCTCGGACGGGATCGCCCTCGGCTCGATCCAGGTCCCCGGCGACGGGCAGCCGATCGTCCTGCTCGTGGACCGGCAGTCGACCGGCGGCTACACGAAGGTGGCGACCGTGTGCTCGTTCGACATCGGCCGCATCGGCCAGGTGAGGCCGGGCCAGCGCGTGCGCTTCCAGGCCGTCGAGGTGGCGGAGGCGCACGCGCTGCGCCGGCAGTGGCAAGCATCGCTCGCGGCGGCGGTCGGCGGCCCGGTCGCCGCGCCCCCGGCATGAGAGGAGATCCTCGATGAGCCTGGACAAGGAGCTCGCCGAGTACACGTCCAAGACCCCCCGCTCGCGGGCGCTGCACGAGGAGGCGGTGGCGGTGATGCCCGGCGGCAACAGCCGCACGACGACCTTCTTCGACCCGTACCCCTTCTACTTCCAGCGCGGGCAGGGCGCGCACGTCTGGGACGCCGACGGCGTCGAGCGCGTCGACTTCAACGGCAACTACACGAGCCTGATCCTGGGCCACGCGCCGCCCGACGTCGTCAAGGCCGTGCAGGCCGTCGCGGAGAGCGGCCTGTCGTTCCCGGGGCCGACCGAGCACGAGGTCCGGCTCGCCGAGATGCTCACCCGCCGCGTGCCGTCGGTCGAGAGCCTGCGCTTCACGAACTCCGGCACGGAGGCGACGATGAACGCCGTCCGCCTCGCGCGCGCCTTCACCGGCCGGCCCAAGCTCGCGAAGTTCGAGGGGGCCTTCCACGGCACGCACGACTGGGTGATGGTCAGCGTGTCGGGGGACACCAAGGCGTGGGGCAACCGGCGCCGGCCCAAGCCGATCCCGTGGTCGGCCGGGCTGCCGCCCGCGATCCTCAAGAACGTCGTCGTCCTGCCGTGGAACGATCCGGACGCGTGCACGGAGATCCTCGAGCGGGAAGCGGCGCAGGTGGCCGCGGTGATCGTCGACCCCCTCATGTGCAACGCGGGGCTCCTGCCGCCCGTGGAGGGGTTCCTCCCGCGCCTGCGCGAGGTGACCGAGCGCCACGGCATCCTGATCATCATGGACGAGGTGATCTCGTTTCGCACCGCGTGGGGCGGCGCCCAGGAGCGGCTGGGCTTCCGGCCCGACCTCACGACGTTCGGAAAGGTCATCGGGGGCGGGCTGCCGGTGGGGGCGTTCGGCGGCCGGCGTGACGTCATGGCCTTCTACGATCCGCGCAAGGGCGGCCCGCGCATCAGCCAGGGGGGCACCTTCAACGCCAATCCGGTGACGATGGCCGCCGGCGTGGCGACGCTGAACGCCCTGACGCCGGAGGCGCACGCGCGGCTGGACGCGCTGGGCGAGCGGCTGCGCGGGGGCGTGGCCCGCCTCCTCGCCAACACGCGCCGGCGCGGCCAGGTGACGGGGGTGGGATCGCTGTTCTGGCTGCACTGGACGGCGGAGCCCCTCACCGACTACCGCTCGACCAGACCGAAGGACGCGGAGCTGCCGCTCCGGGTCTTTCTCGGCCTGCTCAACGACGGCATCCTCATGACGCAGCGCGGGCTCGGCGCCTGCTCGCTGGCGATGACCGACGACGACGTGGACCGGTTCGTGAACGCGCTGGCCCGCGTCCTCGCGCGGAACTGAAAGGACACACGATGGCCACGACCTACATCGACCTCAACGTGGACATGGGAGAGAGCTACGGGCGGTGGACGCTCGGCGCCGACGCGGAGATCATGCCGCACATCACCTCGGCGAACGTCGCGTGCGGCTTCCACGGCGGCGATCCCCACGTGATGCGCCGGACCGTCGCCCTCGCGCTCGAGCACGGCGTGGCGGTGGGCGCGCATCCCTCGCTGCCCGACCTCATCGGGTTCGGCCGGCGCGTCATGGACGTCTCGCCCGCCGAGCTCAAGGACTATCTCTGCTACCAGACGGGCGCGCTCCGCGAGTTCCTGCGCGCGGCCGGGACCGACCTGCAGCACATGAAGCCGCACGGGATCCTCTACACGATGATCGAGAAGGAGCCGGAGCAGACGCTGTCGACGGCGGTGGGCGAGGCGGCCCGCGAGTCCGGCCGGGAGCTGATCCTCATGGCGCTCGCCTCCGGGAACTACGACCGGACGGTGAGGAAGATGGGCGTGCGGGTCGCCTCCGAGGGCTTCGCGGACCGCGCGTACAACGCCGACCTCAGCCTCGTCTCGCGCAAGATCGCGGGCTCCCTCATCACGGATCCCCAGCGGGCGGCCGACCAGGCGGTACGGATGGCCACGGAGGGCAAGGTCCGTGCGGTGGACGGCGCGGACGTCGACATCGCCGTGCAGACGATCTGCTGCCACGGCGACACGCCGGGCGCCCCGCACATCGTCCGCGCCGTGCGGGCCGCCCTGGAGAAGGCGGGCTGCACGGTCAAGCCCCTGCGGGAGTGGCTGCCCGGCGCCTAGGCGGCCGGCAAGGCGGCCCGCCGGGGAGCGCGGGTGAAGAATCTACATGCCCGGCGCGCGCCGGCGGACCGCCCGGACCGTCAGGCGGCGATCTGCCCGGCGGGGACGGCGGCGAGCCGATCGAGAAGGGCCGACCAGACGACGGGCTTGGTGAGCACGATGTCGGCACCGGCCGCCCGGGCCCGACCGATGAACGGCTCGTCGTAGCCGGTCACCACCACCACCCGCGGCCGCCGTCGCGACGTGGCCACCACCCGGGAGATCACTGTGTCTCCGGGCAGATCGGGCAGGCCGAGATCCGTGAGGACCACGTCCACGTCCTCCCGCCCGGCACGCTCGATCGCCTCCCGTCCGGTGGCCACGGCCGTGACGAGCGCTCCCTCCTCCTGGAGGAGTAGCGCGAAGACCTCGCGGATGTCCTGTGCGTCCTCCACGAGGAGCACCCGCGTGCCCGCCAGACGCCGCGTCGTCACGCCCATGGCAGCGAGGCCCAGCAAGAGTGGTGCCCGGCACGCCCGGCGGTCGCGTCTTGACCACCCCGGGCCCCGATGGTCTACTGAGTCGCCCGTGGACACGCCCCTGAAGCGCACGCCGCTGCACCACGCCCATGTGAAGGCCGGAGCGCGCATGGTGCCGTTCGGGGGCTGGGAGATGCCCGTGCAGTACACGGGCATCGTCGAGGAGCACCGCGCCGTGCGCGCGGCGGTGGGCTGCTTCGACGTGAGCCACATGGGCGAGTTCGAGGTGGAGGGCGCCGGCGCGCTCGCCGCCCTGCAGCGGCTCACCACCAACGACGTCGCCGCTCTCGCGATCGGACAGGTGCAGTACTCCCTGCTCTGCCACGCCCACGGCGGGATCGTCGACGACCTCACGGTGTACCGGCTGGGCGCCGAGCGCTACATGCTCACCGTCAACGCCGCCAACATCGACAAGGACTGGGCCCACCTGATGGCGGAGGGCCGCCACCCCGGCGCCCGCTGGCGCGACGTGTCCGACGCCACCGGCCTGATCGCGGTGCAGGGGCCGCGCGCGGAAGCGCTCGTTGGCCGCCTGGCCGACGCCGACGTGACCTCGATCCTCTACTACCACGCCGCGCCGCGGTCCCTCGCCGGCGTGCCGGCGCTGGTGTCACGCACCGGCTACACCGGCGAGGACGGCTTCGAGCTCTACGTGGCGGCGGCGGACACCGAGCGGCTCTGGACGGCGCTGCTGGAGGCCGGGCGGACCGACGCGGTGGCGCCCATCGGCCTCGGGGCGCGCGACACGCTGCGTCTGGAGATGCGCTACGCGCTCTACGGCAACGACATCGACGACACCACGAACCCGCTCGAGGCCGGGCTCGGCTGGGTCGTCAAGCCGGCGAAGGGCGATTTCCTCGGCCGCGAGGCGATCGAGCGCGTGCGCGCCGCCGGGCCGTCGCGCCGGCTGGTCGGGCTCGAGATGATCGAGCGCGCGGTCCCCCGCCACGGGTACCGGATCCTGAAGGACGGCGCGCCCGTCGGCGTCGTCACGTCCGGCTCCTACGGGCCGACGGTCGACCGCTCCATCGCGCTGGGCTACGTGCCCGCCGCGCTCGCCGCGGTCGGCACCGCGCTGGACGTCGAGATTCGCGGGCAGCCGCGGGCCGCCCGCGTCGCGAAGACGCCGTTCCATCCCTCGCGAGTGAAGAAGGGGTGATCACGCATGGCACAGGTTCCTGCTGAGCTGAGGTACACGCGCGAGCACGAGTGGGCGAAGCAGGAGGGGGGACGCGTGCGGGTCGGGATCACCGCCTTCGCGCAGGAGCAGCTGGGCGACGTGGTCTTCGTCGAGCTGCCGAAGGTCGGGGCTCGGGTCACCGCCCACCAGGCCTTCGGCGTCGTCGAGTCCGTCAAGGCCGTCTCCGACCTCTTCGCACCCGTCACCGGCGAGGTCGTGGAGGTCAACCCCGAGCTCGCCAGCAAGCCCGAGATCGTCAACCAGGACCCCTATGGCAAGGGCTGGATGCTCGTGGTGCAGCCGGCGGACCCCGGGGAGTGGGACGGGCTCCTCACCAGCCAGCAGTACGAGGAGTTCCTGGCCCAGGACGCCCACTGATGCGCTATCTGCCCAACACGGCGGACAACCAGCGGGTGATGCTGGAGACGATCGGTGCCGGCTCCATCGAGGACTTGCTGGTCAAGGTCCCGGCCAAGGTCAGGCTCTCCCGGCCTCTTGCGCTGCCACCGGCGCTCGCGGAGAGCGACCTGGTGGCCGAGCTGCGCGGGCTCGCCGGGCGGAATGCCGACGCCGACGGCTGGGTGTCCTTCCTCGGCGGGGGCGCCTACGACCACTACGTGCCGAGCCCGATCGACCACCTGATCTCGCGCGGCGAGTTCCTCACGGCGTACACGCCGTACCAGCCCGAGGCCAGCCAGGGCACGCTGCGCTCCATCTACGAGTACCAGACGATGATCGCCGAGCTCACCGGCATGGACGTGGCCAACGCCTCCATGTACGACGGCGCCTCGTCGCTGGCCGAGGCCGTGCTGATGGCCGTCTCGGCCACCGGCCGCCGCGAGGTCGTCCTCGCCGGCGGCGTGCATCCGCTCCACCGCCGGGTGACGGCGACGTACTGCAGTGGCCCGGCCGTCCGGCTCCGCGACGTCCCGGCGCCGGCCGGCGTGCTCGATCTCGAGGCCGCACAGCGTGCGGTGAACGGCAAGACGGCCGCCCTCGTCGTCCAGACCCCGAACTTCTACGGCTGCCTGGAGGACGTGGCGGCGGCGGCCGACCTCGCGCACGCCGCCGGCGCCGTGCTCGTCGTCTCCGCCGATCCCGTCAACCTGGGGGTGCTGGAGGCGCCCGGGCGCCTGGGCGCGGACATCGTGGTGGGCGAGGGGCAGGGGCTCGGCGTCCCGCTCTCGTTCGGCGGCCCGTACCTCGGCGTGCTCGCGGCGAAGCGCGAGTTCGTGCGGCGTCTGCCCGGCCGCCTCGTGGGCGCCACGGTGGACCTCGACGGCCGGCGCGGCTTCGTGCTGACCCTGCAGACCCGCGAGCAGCACATCCGCCGCGCCCGGGCCACGTCCAACATCTGCACGAACGTCGCGCTGTGCGCGCTCATGGCCACGATCTACATGGCCACCCTGGGCAAGCGGGGCCTCGTGCGGGTGGGCGAGCTCGCGATGGCCAAGGCGCGCTACGCGGCCGACCGCCTGGCCGCCGTCCCCGGCGTCGCGCTCCGGTTCCCGGAGGCGCCGTTCTTCAAGGAGTTCGCGCTGCGGCTGCCCCGCCCGCCCGACCGGGTGGTGGCCCGGCTCGCCCGCGAGCGGATCCTCGCCGGCCTGCCGCTCAAGACGTTCGACCGCCGGCTGGCCGACTGCCTGCTCGTCGCGGTGACGGAGAAGCGCACCAAGGACGAGATCGACGCGCTGGCGGCCGCCCTGGCGAAGGCCGTGGCCTGATGCCGTACGACAACCAGCCCGAGTACGACCGCCTGGTCTTCGAGCTGTCCTCCCCCGGCCGGGAGGCCTTTTCGCTGCCCGAGCCCGACGTGCCCGTCGAGGGGGCCCGCGCGCGCATCCCCGCCGGCTATCTGCGGCGGGAGCCGGCGGCCCTGCCCGAGGTGTCCGAGCTCGACGTGGTGCGCCACTACTCGCGCCTGAGCCAGATGAACTACGGGATCGACACGCACTTCTATCCCCTCGGCTCGTGCACGATGAAGTACAACCCGCGGATCAACGAGGACATGGCCCGCCTGCCGGGCTTCGGGCGATTGCACCCGCTCACGCCGGCCCCCCACGCGCAGGGGGCGCTCGCGCTCATGCACCGGCTGGCCGGGATGCTCGCCGAGATCTCCGGCATGGACGCCGTGTCGCTCCAGCCCGCCGCCGGCGCCCAGGGGGAGATGGCCGGCGTGCTCATGATCCGGGCCTACCACGCCGCGCGCGGGGAGCGGCGGACGAAGGTCCTGGTCCCCGACTCGGCGCACGGCACCAACCCGGCCACCACCGCGCTCGCCGGCTACGAGGTGATCGAGGTCAAGTCGACGCCGAGCGGCGAGGTCGAGGTCGACGACCTCGAGCGGCACCTGGGGCCCGACGTCGCCGCCTTCATGATCACGGTCCCCAACACGCTCGGCAACTTCGAGCCGCGGATCGTGGAGATCACCGAGCGTTGCCATGCCCACGGCGCGCAGGTCTACATGGACGGCGCGAACCTCAACGCGATCCTCGGCATCACGCGCCCGGGCGACCTGGGCTTCGACGTCTGCCACTTCAACCTGCACAAGACCTTCACCACGCCCCATGGCGGTGGCGGGCCGGGAGCGGGACCCGTCGGGGTCAAGGCGCACCTGGAGCCCTTCCTGCCGGTACCGGTGGTGACGAAGGATGGCGAGCGCTACGGCCTCGACTGGAAGCGGCCGAAGTCGATCGGCAAGCTCCACGGCTTCTGGGGCAACGTGGGCATGCTCGTGCGGGCCTACGCGTACATCCGCACGATGGGCGCCGAGGGTTTGCGCGCCGTGAGCGACAACGCGGTGCTCAATGCGAACTACGTCATGAAGCGGCTCGAGGGGCACTACGACGTCGCCGCCGCGGGGCCGTGCATGCACGAGTGCGTGCTGTCCGCCCGGCGGCAGAAGAAGCACGGCGTGTCGGCCATGGACGTGGCCAAGCGGCTGCTCGACCTGGGGTTCTACGCACCCTCGACCTACTTCCCCCTGATCGTCGAGGAAGCGCTGATGGTCGAGCCGACCGAGACCGAGTCGAAGGAGACCCTCGACGCCTTCTGCGACGCCATGATCCGGATCGCCCGGGAGGCCGAGACCGACGTCTCGGTGATCCACGCGGCGCCGACCACGACCCCCGTGCGTCGGCTGGACCAGGCCCGGGCGGCGCGCGAGCCAAGCCTGAGGTGGCGACCCGAGGCGTAGGCGGGACGGGCCGCTGGCGGCTGCTCGTCACCGAGCCCGTGGACGGCGCGACGAACATGGCCGTCGACGAGGCGGTGTTCCGGGGCCGCCAGGCCGGCACGTCGCCGCCGACGCTGCGATTCTTCGCCTGGCGGCCACCGACGGTCTCGATCGGCTACGGGCAGCCGCTCGGTCGCGACGTCGACGTCGGGGCCTGCCAGCGGTTCGGCGTGGGGATCGTGCGCCGCCCGACGGGGGGCAGCGCCATCTACCACGACGGGCCCGAGCGCGAGCTGACCTACAGCGTCGTGGCGCAGGCCGACGACCTCGGCATCGGCCCCGATCTGCTCGACACCTACCGCTGGATCGCCCGGGCCCTCGTGCGCGGCCTGCGCGCGCTGGGGGCGGACGTGGCGATGGTGCCGGAGCGCCCGCCGGACGGGCCCGTGCCCGCCTTCTGCTTCGCCCGCACCGGCGTCTACGAGATCGAGGTTGCCGGCCGCAAGCTCGTGGGCAGCGCGCAGCGGCGGCAGGCCGCGGCCTTCCTCCAGCACGGCGCGGTGCTGCTCGACGTGGACGCGCCGATGGTCCACGCCGTCTTCCCGACCACGCGCGATCCGCTGGCCACCCTCACCACGCTCGCGGCCACGATCGGCCGTCGCCCGGGGTTCGCCGAGGTGGCCGACGCACTCGCCGCCGCCTTCGGTGCCGAGCACGGGCTCGATCTCCGGCCGGGCGGGCTGAGCGAGGACGAGAGCGAGCGCGTGGAGACGCTCGTGCGCGAGCGCTACGCCGCGCCGGCCTGGCTCGTCGCGCCGGCGTGAGCGACGCGCGTCCCCCCGCGCCCGCCGCGCCCGGTGACGGCCGGGAGTACCCGGCGTGCCCCCGCGTGGGCGTGGGCGCCGTCGTGCTCGACGGCTCGCGGGTGCTCCTCGTGCGCCGCGGCCGGGCGCCCGCCCTCGGGAAGTGGAGCCTGCCCGGCGGCCTCGTCGAGCTCGGCGAGACGACGGCAGAGGCGATCCGGCGCGAGGTCCAGGAGGAGTGCGGGCTCGTGGTGCGGGTGGGTGCGGTGGCCGGCGTCCTGGACCGCGTCACGCGCGATGCCGAGGGGCGCGTTCGCTATCATTGGGTGCTGATCGACTTCGTCGCCTATCCGGAGGCGGGCACGCCCTGTGCGGGCAGCGACGCCGACGAGCTCCGGTGGGTCGACGTCGCCGACGTGAAGGACCTGGACACCACCGAGGGACTGCTCGACATGATTCGCCGCGCGATGGCGCTGCGGGACGAGGGGGTCGCGTGAACGTCACGGTCGTGGGGGATGCGCCGGCGGCGGTGGAGGCGGATGCGGTCGTGGTCGGCGTCCACGCCAACGACCGGGTTCTGCGCGACGCGGCGGCCGCGGTCGACCGTGCCGCCCACGGCGCGCTGCGCGAGGTGCTCCAGGCCGAGCGCTTCTCGGCGAAGGTCGGCCACGTCACGCACCTGCACACGAACGGGCGGCTCCCGGCGCGGCGGCTCGTTGCGGTGGGCCTCGGCAAGCGGGCCGATGTCACGGCGGAGACGGTGCGCCGCGCGGCGGCGGCCGGCCTGCGCCGCGCGCGAGACCTGGGGGCCCGGACGGTCGCCCTCGCCGCCCTCGGTGAGGGGATGTCGGCCCGACAGCGCGCCCAGGCGGCGGTCGAGGGCGCGATCCTCGGCACCTACACCTTCGAGCGCTACAAGCGCGAGAGGAGCGACAAGCAGGTCGAGGCGCTCCGCGTGCTGGAGCCGGACGGACGCCGCCGCCGGGAGGCGACCGACGGCGCGCGCCGTGGTGACATCTTCGGCCGGGCGACGTGGTTCGCCCGGGACCTCGTCAACGGGCCCGCCAACGAGGTGCATCCCACGCACCTGGCGCGGGTGGCGGCCACCGTGGCGAAGGAGGCCGGGCTCGAGCTCCGGGTGCTCGACCGGGCCGACTGCCAGAAGCTCGGCATGGGGGCCTTCCTGGGCGTCGCGGCGGGGAGCGCCCAGCCGCCGCGGTTCCTCCACCTGACCTACGCCCCGGGCGGCCGGCGGCGCAAGCGCGTGGCGGTCGTCGGCAAGGGCATCACCTTCGACTCGGGTGGCCTGGACCTCAAGACCGCCGACAGCATGCTGCGCATGAAGGACGACATGTCGGGAGCGGCCGCCGTCCTCGCGGTCATGCGGGCCCTGCCGTCGCTGAAGCCGCCCGTCGAGGTCCACGGGCTGATCGCCGCCACCGAGAACATGCCGTCGGGCGCGGCGCTGCGGCCGGGCGACGTGCTGCGCGCCATGAACGGCACCACCATCGAGGTCGGCAACACCGACGCCGAGGGGCGGCTGACCCTGGCCGACGCCATCGCCTACGCGGTGTCGCGGGTGGAGGCCGACGAGATCGTCGACCTCGCGACGCTGACCGGCGCCTGCGTGGTGGCGCTCGGCCCGCTCTGCGCGGGGCTCTTCGCGAGCGACGCGCGGCTGGCCGAGCGGCTCCTCGCCGCCGGCGAGGCGGCGGGGGAGCGGATCTGGCAGCTGCCGCTCATCGACGAGTACCGCGAGCACCTCCGGAGCGACGTCGCGGACGTCAACAACGTCGGGCCGCGCGGCGGCGGCGCCATCACGGCCGCGCTGTTCCTGCGGGAGTTCGCCGGCGATCGGCCGTGGGCGCATCTCGACATCGCGGGACCGGCGTTCGTCGAGAAGGACACGCCGCTGGCGCCCAAGGGCGCGACGGGCTGCGCGGTGCGGACGATCCTCACGTACCTCACGGACGGGGCAGGGGGCCGGTGAGCGCGCCGGCCGGGGCGGGGGGCGTGGACCTCCACACCCACACGACGGCGTCGGACGGCACGCTGGCGCCGCGCGCCCTCGTGCGCGAGGCGGTGCGCCGCGGCGTGCGCGTGCTGGCTATCACCGACCACGACTCGACCGAGGGGCTCGCCGAGGCGCTCGCGGAGGCGGCGCTCCACCCGCCGCTGCGCATCGTGCCCGGCCTCGAGATCAACTGCGACGTGCCCGGCTCCGAGGTCCACGTGCTGGGCTACGGCGTGGACCGGGAGGCCGAGTGGTTCCAGGAGTTCCTGCGCGAGCAGCGCGTGGAGCGCGTCGCGCGCGTCCGGCGCATCGTGGAGCGGCTGGGCGAGCTTGGAATGGCGATGACCGCGGACGAGGTCCTCGCCGTCTGCCGGGAAGGGTCGCCGGGACGACCTCACGTGGCCCAGGTCATGGTCCAGCGCGGCTACGTCCGCTCGGTGCGCGAGGCCTTCGACCGGTACCTGCACGCGAACGGTCCCGCGAACGTGCCACGGCGCCGGCTCACGCCGCGGGAGGCCGTCGCCGTCATCCGGCGCGCGGGTGGGGTGGCGGTGCTGGCCCACCCCGGGCTCGCCGATCGCGACGCGCTCATCCCCGAGCTGGTGGCCGCCGGGCTCGGTGGCATCGAGACCTACTACCCGGAGCACTCGGCGGCGCAGGTCGCCCACTATCTCGAGCTGTGCCGCGCCCACGATCTGGTCGCCACGGGCGGCTCGGACTTCCACGGCCAGGCCGTCAAGCGGGCCAACACCCTCGGGCATCCCCCGGTCCCCATGACGGTCTGGGAGGCGCTGCGCGCCCGGATGGAGGTCGTCAAGGCGGAGCGGACGTGACGGTGCAGGTCTTCGGGTTCAAGAGCTGCCAGGACACGCGCAAGGCACTGCGGTTCTTCTCGGAGCGCCGGGTCGCCGTGCACTTCGTCGACCTCGACGAGCGCCCGGCTGCCCGCGGCGAGCTGCGCCGCTTCGCCGACCGCTTCGGGGCGGGGGCCCTCATCGACCGGGAGAGCCCGCGCTTCCGGGCGCTGGGCCTGCACGTCGCCGGGGACTCCCCCGAGCGTCTGCTCGAGCGGGCGACGGGCGAGCCGCGGCTGCTGCGCACGCCGCTCGTACGCATCGGCGGCAAGGTCGCGATCGGCCACGCGCCGGCGGAGTGGCAGGCGGCGCTGGCCGGCGCCCGTCCGGCCGCCCCCCCTCGCTGAGGGAACCCGGCGCGCCCGCGCCGGGATTGACGCATCGACCGGCGATCCGCTCGCGTCGCCTTCTTCGACCGGCACCTGAAGGGCCGAGCCGGGGCCCGCCCCCGCGGGCGTCAGGCGCTGCCTGTCTCGCGCGGGCGCCACACGCTCCGGCAACGCGTCTCGGTGACCGCGGCCGCGGCGGCCACGGCCGCGGCCGCGAGCAGGGCGCAGAGCAGGAACACGCCGCGGTACGCGGCGGCGGGATAGAGCCGCGCTCCCTCGCGCGCGAGGCCTTCCCAGCGGGCGTCGAGGAGCGCGCCGGTGAGGGACTGGAACAGCGCGAAGCCGAGGAAGATCGGCGCGTTGACGAAGCCAAGCGCGATCCCCACGCGCGCGGGGTCGTTCACCTCGCGCACGCAGGCCCACACCAGGACCAGTCCCGAGGACGCGAAGCCCATCAGGAAGAGGCACGGCGCCAGGAGCGCGAGCGGCAGGCGGCTCTGGGCGGGCAGGAGGAGCGGCAGCCAGGACGTCGCGTACAGGGCGCAGAAGATCACCATGGGCAGCCGCCGGCGCCGCAGCCACTGGTCGGACAGCCAGCCGACCAGTGGCGATCCGACGATGATCCCCACGGTGACGGCCGAGACGTGGTTCGCCGCCTCCACCCGGCCCAGGCCGTACACCTGCGTCAGGTAGGGCACCCCCCAGAGCCCGAGGAAGGTGATGAGCCCCGCGTAGACCCCGCCGGCGGCGAGGATCGGGGGCCAGGTGCGCCGGTTGGCGACGACCTCCCGTATGGCGGCGAGCGCGCGCCCCAGCCCTCCCCCCGGTCGGCGGTCGGGGCCGGCGTTCACGGGGGGCAGGCCCAAACTCTCGGGCCGGTCACGGACCAGGCCGAACGCGGTCGCGGCCAGCACCAGGGTGACCATCCCGATCAGCACGAACGTCGGCCGCCAGCCGAGCGCTTCCACGAGCAGCGCCAGCGGCGTCGCGGCCACGAGCGCGCCGATGTTCCCCACGGCCTGCGTCGTGCCGGACACGAGGCCGAACTCGGCGGGCCGGAACCAGACCGCCGCCAGGCTGAGCCAGGCGATCAGGATGACCGAGGCCCCGAGGCCCACGAGCAGGCGGCCGCCGACCGCGACGTCGAACGAGGGCGCGAGCCCGAAGGCGGCGGCGCCGAGCCCCATCGTGGCCCCCCCGGCCGCGATGGTGCGCCGGGGCCCGAGCGTGTCGGCGAGGCTGCCGGCCACGAGCGCCATGGCGGCGAACACGTACGGGTAGGTGGCGGCCAGGGCGCCGAGGGCGGCCGCGCTCACCCCGAACGCGCGCATGAGGTCAGCGGCCACCACGGCCAGCGACACCCGGTGGAAGTACGAGAAGAAGTAGACGGTCGCGGGGACGGCCAGCATCAGCCCGCGCGCGGTGCGCAGCGTCACGCGCGCGCGTAGCCGGGAAAGACGCGGCGGAGGAGCTCCGGCGGGTTGACGGCGAGCAGGCCGGCCACGAGGCGGCGCGCCGCCCCCCGCACGGCCACGAACGTGATGGCCGCGGTGGCCACCGGCCGACCCCCCTCGTCCAGCGCGGCGACCGACGTGTGCAGGTAGCGCGGGTCGCCGGGGCGGGGGCGAACCCCCGCCCGGGAGCCGGCGACGAGCAGCCGCGTCCCTGCCGCCACGGGTCGGTGCAGCGTGACGTGCAGCGTGGTCGTCATGCCGGACTCGCCCGTGGCGAGGGCGCCGAGCCAGAACGCGACCTCGTCGAGGAGCGTCGTGAGGGCGACGGTGGCCAGCGTGCCGTCGAACGCGGTGAAGCCGGGCCGCGGCGTCCAGGTGCCGCCGACGGCCGCATCGTCCGCGCGGAGGCGCAGCCGGAGCCCCAGCGGGTTGTCCGTCCCGCACGCGAAGCAGGTGCGGGAGACGGGCAGCGCGGGCGCCGCGGTGGCGGGCAAGGCCGGGGACGGGCCGCCGGCCGCGCCGCCCGGGCTCACGCGTCCCCGGGCGAGAACGGCGCCCGCCTGCGCGAGCTCGAACGCCCGCGCCTCGCCGTCCTCGCCGATGCGCAGGGCGAGCGGGACGCCCAGCGGGACGCGCCGGTGGTACTGCCCCTCGATCACGCGCGCGCCGCCGCGGCCGGCGACGGCGTCGAACACGGCGAGGAGGCTGCCGCCGTGGGCGGTGTCGGGCAGACCCTGGAACGCGGGATCGAGGGTGAGCACGCGCTCGGCGCCGTCACCATCGATCGCGTGGCGGAGCGCCTCGGTCGTCGCCATGCGCGCCGACCATACCACGGGCGCGCACCCGCGAGGTTGACGGGGCGCCGGCCCGGACGGGACAATCGTCGGGTGCCTCTGCTCGCGACCGCCAGCCCGTTCGTGCGGGCGACGGTCACCAACTTCTTCTTCTTCCTGAGCCTCAACGGCTTCGTCCTTCTGCCGCTGCACATCCAGGAGACCGGCGGGACCCCGGTCGAGGTCGGCATGGTGATGGGGCTCTACAGCGCCGCCGGCATCGTCTGTCAGCCCCTGATCGGGCCGTGGGTCGACGTCCTCGGGCGCCGGCCGTTCATGCTGGGCGGCCTGGTCCTCGTGCTGCTGGCCGCGCTCCTCGCGCTGGTGCCGGGCGGGGTCGGCGTGCTGGCGGCCGTGCGCCTGCTCCAGGGCATCGGCTTCTCGCTGTTCTTCGTGGCGAGCTTCTCCTACGTCGTCGACATCGTGCCGCCGGCCGAGCGCGGCTGGGCGCTCGGCATCTACGGAGTCTCCGGCTTCGTGGCCACGGCGTTCGCGCCGCTCATCGGGGAGTTCGTCGTCCGGACCGCGGGCTTCCCGCACCTCTTCCTGCTGTCGGCGCTCCTGACCGTGGTGCCGTTCGCGCTCGTCTGGCCGCTGCGGGAGGCCCGGCGCGGGGCCGTCCCCGCCGCGCCGGGGCCGGGCGGCGCGCGCAGCGCGCTCGAGGACGTGCTGCAGCTCGACATGTTCGTCACGACCTTCTTCGGGCTGGGCTCGGGCGCGATCTTCACCTTCCTGCCCACGTTCGCCGAGGCGCTCGGCGTGCGCACGCTCTCGCTCTTCTACTTCGCCTACGCGGGCTCCGCGATCGTCGTCCGGGTGCTCGGGGGGCGGCTGATCGACACGCGCGGGCGGCGGGCCGTGATCGTGCCGTCGATGTTCGTGCAGACGCTCGCCACCGCGCTGCTCGCGCTCCTCGGCGTCCTCGCCACGCGCGCGACGACGCTGCCCGTGCTGCCCGCGCTGTTCGTGGCCGGGCTTCTGTCCGGGAGCGCGCACGGCTTCCTCTACCCCGGGCTCGCCGCCCTGATCACCGACCGGACGCCCGAGAGCCGGCGCGCCGCCGTCGTCGGCGTCTTCAGCGCGATGTTCCTCGCGGGGCAGACGCTCGGGGCCTTCCTGTTCGGGTACGTGGCGCACGCGGCCGACTACGCCACCATGTGGTGGGCGCTCTCGGTGCTCCTGCTCGTGGGGGCGGTCGTCTCGCTCCGGCTCGAGCGCTCCCCCCCGCGCATCCCGTGAAATCGCGGGGCGGACGCTCCGCGGCCCCGCAGTATACTCACCACGGATTCCTGTCGGTCGAGCTCCGGGAGGTGCATCGATGCGCTGGAGCAGCCGGGTCGCGACGGCGGCGATGGTGGTGCTGGTGGTGACGACCGTCCCGCAGCCGGCGGCGCTCGCGCCGGCGCCGGGGAGCGACGCCCCCGGGGTCGGCGGCCCGCAGGAGGTGGAGGTGCTGGCGGTCCTGATCGACCCGCGGCTGCGGACGCCGGCCGTGCTCCTCCAGGGCAAGCGCGACCGCCGGCGACTCGCCATGGCCATCGGCCCCATGGAGGCCCAGGCCATCGCGGTGCCGCTCCACGGGGCCACGCCGCCGCGGCCGCTGACGCACGACCTCGTCCTCACCGTGTTCGGCCGCCTCAACGTCTCGCTGGCTCGCGTGGTGATCACGGACCTGAAGGACGACATCTACTATGCCACGGTGCACCTCGTCGTGGACGGCCGCGACGTGGCCCTCGACGCCCGACCGTCCGATGCCATCGCGCTGGCGCTCCGCGCCCGCGCGCCCGTGCTCGTGGAGGACCGCGTGTTCGACAAGGGTGGCGTCACGGAGCCGGGCGGTCGGCCGAGCATCTGATGTCGCGCCTCGAGGCCGACGACCTCCGCTGGGCGCTCCAGCGCCGCATCGAGGACGTCTTCGTCAAGCTGGGCGAGAAGTTCGGCGACCTGACCGGGCGGGTCGAGACAGAGATCCGGCCCAGCGTCTCGTTCGACGACGTGGGCGGGCTGCAGCAGGCCAAGGCGCAGCTCCGCGGCTTCGCGCTCGCGCTGAGTGATCCGGACGCCTACCGGGCGTGGGGCATCGCGCCGCCGCGGGGCGTGCTCCTCTACGGGCCGCCGGGCACCGGCAAGTCGAAGCTCGCCCGCGCCCTCGCCGCCTCGTCGAGCGCCATCTTCTACCACGTGAAGCTTTTGAACCTCACGTCGAAGTTCGGCGTCAACACCGGGGAGCTGCTGCAGGAGATCCTCCGGATCGCGATGACGGAGAAGCCGGCGGTGCTGTTCCTCGACGAGGCGGAGGCGCTGTCGCTCGAGCACCTCCTGCCGCCGCCCCAGGCCCGCGAGGCGAGCGCACGCCTGGTGGCCTCGCTCTGCGAGAAGCTCGACGCCGTCTCGCCGGGGGCCCGCGTGCTCGTCGTCGGCTCCACCAGCCGGACCGACGCCGTCGACGCCGAGCTGGTCGCGCCCGGTCGGCTGGATCACCTCGTCGAGGTCGCGCTCCCGGACGCCGAGGCGCAGCGCGAGATCCTCACCCTCATCCAGGCCCGGACGGAACGCGACGCCGGGCGGTCCCTCTTCGATGCGATCGACTACCGCAAGATGCTTCCCGTCATGGGCGGCATGAGCGGAGCCGATATCTCCGAGATCATCCGGCGGGCGCTGGAGGCCAAGGTGCACCGGGCCGCCCAGGGCGAGCCGACAGGCCCGGTCTCGACCGACGACCTCCTCGAGTCCATCGACGCCTACAAGCGCGTGCGGGGCGTGGTCGAGAAGATCCGCTACGGGCAGTACCTCTAGCCCGGTGGTCGCCTCCACGCGCCTCCGCGTCCGGTACAAGGACACGGACTGCATGAAGGTCGTCTACTACGGGAACTACCTCACCTACTTCGAGGTGGGCCGCGTGGAGTTCCTCCGGCAGCAGGGGCTCCCGATGTCGGAGGTCGATCGCCGCGTCCACCTGCCCGTCGTCGAGGCGACCGTCCGGTACGTGCGACCCGCCCGCCTGGACGACCTGCTCGACGTGCGGTGCTGGATCAGCGAGCGCCGGCGCGCCAGCTTCCGCTTCGCCTACGAGATCCGGAACGAGGCGGGCGAGGTCGTGGCGACGGGGACGACGCTGCACGCGTGCTGGGACCCGGCGACGAGCAGGATGATCGCCGTTCCCGACTGGCTGCACGCCATCATGCCCGCCCCGGGGGCCGGCGACGGCTGAGCGGCCGCGCGTGTAAGTCTTCCAGCGGCGCGCGCGATTGGTGCTGGCGCGGGGCCCGGCATCCGGGTAGGATCAGGGCCCGTCGTCGCCGATGCTGTCGTCGCTCACACGCACGTCGTTGATCCCGTACGGCTTCGCGCTCGGCACCGTGCTGCTCGCGGCGCTGCTGCGGTGGGTCCTCGACCCGCTCTGGGACGCACGCCTGCCCTTCTTCACGTTCTTTCCCGCGGTCGTCCTCAGCGCCTGGTGGGGCGGCGTCCCGGCGGGCCTCACCGCCACCCTGGCCTCGGCGGCGGCCGTGGACTTCATGTGGATGGCGCCGCGGGCGGGCGTGGGCCCGCACGACGCCGGCGAGGTGCTCGCGCTGGCGATGTTCGTGGCGATCGGCGCCGGCATCACCGCCGTGAACGAGGCGGCGCGGCGGGCACGCCGGCGCGTGGACGACGCCCGCGCCGAGGCCGAGGCCACGGCGGCCCTCCTCACCAAGCTCCAGCAGGTGACCGAGGACGTCCCCCCGACTCTGAGCTTGCAGGAGGTGCTCCACGCGCTCCTGCGCCGGCTGCGCGAGGTGCTCGATGCCGACTCGGCGCAGGTGCTGCTGCTCGACGACGCCGGGGAGCGCCTCGTGCCGGCGGCCGCGGACAGCCTCCCCGGTCCGGAGACCGCGGCCGGCGCGCCGGAGGAGCGTGGGCTCACCGGCCGCATCGCCGCGAGCGAGGACGGGCTGATCGTGTCCGCTCCGGACGCGGGCGAGGCCACCGGGGGACGGCGAGAGGAGGCGGCCCGCTCGGTCCTGGGCGTGCCCCTGCGCCTCGACGGCGAGCTGATCGGCGTCATGGAGGTCGGGGCGCGGACGCCCGGCCGCTTCACCCCGGCGGACCTCGATCTCCTGCGGCGCGTCGGCCGGCGCGCGGTGCTCGCGATCGAGCGCGCCCGGCTCGCGGTCGAGCAGGCGCGGGCGCGGGCGGAGGCCGAGGCGGCCAACCGCGCGAAGGACGACTTCCTCGCCGTGCTGTCGCACGAGCTCCGCACGCCCCTCACGTCCATGCTCGGCTGGGTGCGGATGCTGCGGAGCCATCAGCTGCCGCCCGAGCGGAGCGAGCACGCGCTGGAGGTCATAGAGCGGAACACCCGCACGCAGGCCCAGCTCATCAACGATCTGCTGGACGTGTCCCGGATCGTGGCCGGCAAGATGGAGGTGGCGCACGAGCCGCTCGACCTCGGCACGGTCGTCGTGCGCGCGGTCGACGCCGCCCGCCGGGAGGCCCAGGCGCGCGGCATCGTGCTCGACGTCGTCGTGGCGTCCGGGGCCGGCACGGTGATGGGCGACGCCACCCGCCTGGAGCAGGTCGTCACCAACCTCGTCGGCAACGCGCTGAAGTTCACCCCGGCCACGGGCCGGGTCCAGGTACGCCTCGAGCGCGTGGCCGGCGAGGTACGCCTCACCGTCCACGACAGCGGCCAGGGCATCGCGCCCGAGGTCCTGCCGCACGTGTTCGACCGCTTCCGGCAGGGCGAGGGGAGCAGCCGGCGTCGGCACGAGGGTCTCGGCCTCGGGCTGGCGATCGTCCGGCACCTCGTGGAGGCGCACGGCGGCCGGGTGGCCGCGAGGAGCGCGGGCGAGGGGCGGGGGGCGACCTTCGAGGTCTTCCTGCCGGTCGGCGGCGCCCCCGGCCGCGCGGCCGCGCCCGGCCAGCCCGGCGCCGAGGCCAGCCGGCTGGATGGCGTCAGCGTGCTGCTCGTGGAGGATCACGCGGACTCGCTCGAGGTCCTGACCGCGGCGCTCGCGACCCGTGGCGCCGAGGTGATGCCCGTCGCCTCGGTGGCCGAGGCGCTGAGCGCCCTCCGCGCCCGGGGGGTGGACGTGCTGGTGAGCGACCTGGGGCTCCCGGGCGCCGACGGCTTCGATCTCATCTCGCGCGTCCGGGCCGACGAGCGGCGCGGCCGCCGGCCGCGCCGTCTTCCCGCGGTCGCGGTCACCGCCTTCGTCGGCCCCGAGGATCGCACGCGGGCACTGCGGGCGGGCTACGACGTCCACCTGGCGAAGCCGATCGACCCCGCGGAGCTGTCGGCGGCGGTGGCGCGGCTGACGGGGCGGGCGGCATGAGCCCGGCGGGGTTTCGGGTATAATGATCGCTCGATCCGGCGGGATATGATCGAAGTCCAGAACCTGACCAAGCGCTAC
>JAICGY010000016.1 GCA_025922915.1 Candidatus Methylomirabilota bacterium
CGGAGGCGGCGCCGCTCCTCGGCCCGCTCGGCGCTCGCCCCCGCGCGCCGGGCCCGGCGGTGCAGCTCGGGCGCCATGACGGGGCGAGCGTACCGCTCGACGCGCCCGAATGTCAACATCGACAACAACTTACGCAGAACATGTCGCCGCCGCCGCGCGTCCGAGCGTCCGCTACAATACGGCGGTGCGCAGGATCTGGCGCCCGATCCTCGACCAGTTCACGCCCTACGATGCGGGCAAGCCGCTCGAGGCCCTCGAGGCCGAGCTGGGTCCGAGCCGCCTCGTCCGGCTCTCCGCCAACGAGAACCCGCTCGGTCCCTCGCCCCGCGTCGTGGAGGCGATCCGGCGGGAGGCGACGCGGGCGCACCTCTATCCGGACGGGGGCAGCACCGCGCTCCGCGAGGCGCTCGGCGCCCGCCTGGGGGTCTCGGCCGAGCAGATCGTCGTCGGCAACGGCGCCGACGAGCTCATCGGCCTGCTCGCCACCGCGGCCCTGGAGCCCGGCGACGAGGTCGTCGTCCCCGCGCCGTCGTTCGAGCCCTACACGACGTCGGTCCTGCTCGCCGGCGGCCGCGTGCGGCCGAGCCCGCTCGCCGGCTACGAGACGGATCTCGACGACGTGCGGCGGCGGGTCGGCGCGCGGACCAAGGCCGTCATCCTGTGCTCGCCGCACAACCCGGCCGCCACGATCGTCCGGCGCGGCCCGCTGCTGGCCCTGCTGGCCGCCCTCGGCGACGATCCGCCGCTCCTCGTCCTCGACGAGGCGTACTGCGACTTCGTCGACGATCCCGACTATCCGGACGGCGTGGCCCTGCTCCCGCGCCATCCCCGCGTGGTGGTGCTGCGCACGTTCTCGAAGATCGCCGGGCTCGCCGGCCTCCGGGTCGGTTACGCGGTCGGCAGCCCCGAGACGATCGACCGGCTGAACCGCGTGCGCGAGCCGTACAACGTCAACCGGCTCGGACAGGCGGCGGCCCTTGCCGCCCTCGAGGACGGCGAGCACCTGGCCCGGACGCGCCGGGTCGTCCTCGAGGAGCGCGCGTTCCTCGGCCGCGAGCTGGCGCGGCGGGGCCACACGTTCCCGCCGTCGCAGGCGAACTTCCTGCTCGTGCGCGTGGCCAGCGCCGCCGAGGTGGGGGCCCGGCTCCTGCGGGCCGGCCTCCTCGTCCGCGACGGGGCCGCCGTCGGCTTCCCCGGCCACCTGCGGATCTCCATCGGCGACCGGGCGGCCAACGAGCGTCTGCTCGGCGCGCTGGACGCCGCCGGCTGACCCGTCCCGGCCGCGCGGCGGGGCGCGCGCGGACGGCGGCGCAACCCTGCGCGTCCCGAGGAGGCCTCAGCGTGGCCAAGCAGATCGAGATCGTGCACCACCCCGACCGGCGGACGGACGTCCACATGCCCTACGCGCCCGGCATCGTCGTCCGCCGCGGGCACCTCGTGTTCGTCTCCGGCGTGACGGCGGCCGCCGTGTACCACCATCACCCGCATCGCGAGGAGGACTTCGACCTCCCCGGCACGATGCGCGAGCAGGCCGTGCTCGCGCTGGAGAACCTCCGGACGACGCTCGCCGCCGCCGGCTGTACCATGGCCGACCTCGTCGCGGCCACCCGCTTCCTCACCGACGTCGAGGAACAGGACGACCTCAACCGGGTGTGGGCCCAGTACCTCGACGGCCACCTGCCGACCACGACGACCGTCGAGGTCTCGCGGCTGGCCACCCATCCCCGCTGCAAGGTCGAGATCAACGCGATCGCCGTCTGCGACGCGTGATGGCGACGCTCGGCTGGGTGGGCCTGGGAGCGATGGGCAGCCGGATGGCCCGGCGCCTCATCGACGCCGGACATCCGGTGGTGGGCTGGAACCGTACGCCCGGCAAGGCCCGGGCCGTCGCCGGCCTGGCCGTCGCCGCCACGCCGCGGGCGGTGGCCGAGGCGAGCGACGTCGTGTTCACGATGGTCACCGACGACGACGCGCTGCGCGCGGTGACGCTCGGCCGCGACGGTCTCCTGGGTGGCCTGCGGGCGGGGGCCACGCTGGTGGACATGAGCACCGTGAGCCCGGCCGCGGTGCAGGAGATCGGGGCGGCCGTCGCCGCGCGCGGCGGCGCCATGCTCGACGCGCCGGTCTCCGGCAGCACCATCACCATCGAGCAGGGTCAGGCCTCCATCGTCGTCGGCGGCGACCCCGCCGCGCTGGAGCGCGTGCGTCCCTACCTGGCGGCGATCGGCCCCACGGTCACGCACGTCGGCCCGCTCGGGCTCGCGAAGACCATGAAGATCGCGACGAACCTCGGGCTCGCCGTCCAGATGCTGGCCTTCGCCGAGGCCGTGCTCCTCGCCGAGAAGTCGGGGATTCCCCGGGCGACGGCCGTGGAGGCGCTGCTGAGGTCGGTCATCGCCTCGCCGATGGTGAAGTACCGCGGTCCCTACGTGGTGGGCGCCATGCCGCGCGAGGCCTGGTTCAGCGTGCCGATGATCCAGAAGGACCTGCAGCTGGCGCTCGACCAGGGGCACGCGGTGGGCGTCCCGCTGCCCACGACCGCGCTCACCCAGCAGTGGCTGACCATGGCGGGCGCGCGCGGGCTCGGCCAGCGCGACTTCGCGACCCTCTTCGACGTGCTCGCCGGGCTGGCCGGGGCGCCGCCGAGCCCGAACGCGTAGCGCGCGCTCAGCGCCGGCCGCGCAGCGCGGCGACCTCGGCCTCCAGCTCCTCCACGCGGCGCGCGAGCTGCTCCCGCTCCGCGCGGAGATCGCTCAGCCGCTGCTCGAGCTGGGCCGCCCGCGTCTGCAGGGCGGCCTCGCGGCCGTAGACGTCCTTGAGCTCCTTCTCGAGTCCGGTGACCCGCCGCCGGGCGGGCAGGAAGCCGCCGAACATGGACCACGCCAGGAGGAGGGCGAAGAGCAGGCTCGCCGCGACGAGGGTCCAGGGCAGCCGGGCACGCGGGGCGTGCGCCACGGCGAGGGATTCTAGCAGAGGCGGCGGCTTTGCTATCATCGAGACGTGGAGCTTCGCCGCTTCTTCGATCGCGCGATCCAGGCGAGCTTCCAGGACCTGGCGGTCGACGACCCGCCGGTGGCCAGCTACCTCGCCGACATGCTCACCCGGTTCGCGCGCGTCGAGAACGTCTTCCCGCAGGGGCTCGTCACCGCGCGCCTGGAGACCGTCGTCGACATGCTGCTCGAGGCGCAGGCCGTGTGGGAGGACGCGTCCGTGCCCTTCCAGCCCGAGCGCGAGCTGAGCGTCCGGCGCCACATCGGCGACTTCACGCTCTTCATGACCGGGGTCTTCCGCGAGCGCGTCGACCGGGTGGCCTCGGTCGGCTTCTACGTCGTCCAGGGCAAGCGCGCCTACCGGTTCGTCTCCGAGCACGACCGGGCGAGCGGGCGGCCGCAGGCGCCGGCCGGCGGGCCGCTCTTCCGCCGCCTCGCCGACCGCTTCGAAGGCTACGCCTCCGCCCTCGACTACGCCCGCCGGGTGCACTTCCCGCAGGCTTCGACGCCGCCGTTCCTCGGCCTCGACGTCGCCTGAGGGGCGCGTCCCCCGCCCGTGCCCGACGCGACCGCCCTCCGCCACGCGCTGGAGGCGGCGCTCGCCGCCCCGGAGCGGCTCGACCCGGCCACCATCACGGGGCTCGACGCCGCGGCCCTCGACACGACCCTGCGCGCCTTCGCCGCGGACCACGGGCCGGCCGCCCTGCCCGTGCTCGTGGCCCTCGGGGAGCGCGGGGACCGCGAGGTCCGCCGGGCCGCCAAGCGGGCTCTCTACCGGCTCGCCCAGCGCGGTGTCGCGGCGCCGGCGGCGCCGCCCCCGCGGCCGGTCGTCGAGCGGCGGGCCGAGCGCGCCACGCGCGCGTGGCTCTCGGGGGTGGACGGCAGCGGCTCGCGGGCCGTCTGGGTGCTCTTCGAGGGCGCTCTCGCCACCGGGTCGCTGTGCTCGCTGATCGTGAACGACGAGGCGGGGATCCTCGACGTCGCCGGGGGCGAGATCACCAGGAAGCGGCTGGAGCGCGAGCTGGCCTCGCTCCGCGCGTCCCAGACCCTGCCGTGGATCGAGGTCGAGCCCCAGCGCGCCCTCGCCGTGGTGGGCCGCGCCCTCGCCCTGCACGGCGCCGGCGGCACCGCCCCGCCCGCCGCCTTCGCCCGCTGGGAGCGGCTGTTCTCCCCCGTGGAGCCGGCCGCCATTCCCCCGCCCGACCGGGCGGACGCGGCGCGCGTCGAGCGCGCGCCGTCGCTGCTGGAGCTGCCCGAGCTCGCGGGCTGGTTCCTCGACCCCGGGTCCGTCCAGGGCGACGCGGTCGAGCTGCTCGAGGGGCGCGAGAGCCGCCTGGTCGTCCCCGATCAGGTCAAGGCCGAGCGCGAGGACGCCGTCGTGAGCCGGGTCGTGGAGCGGGAGCTGGCGCCGGAGGCGCGCCGGCGCTGGGCGCGCCGCCTGGTGGAGATGGCCTTCGTCTTCGAGGCGACCGGCCGGCCGGAGCCCGCCGGGCTGGCCGAGGCCGCCGCCGCCGCCCTCGGCGACGACGCGCGCGAGGTCCGGCAGGATCCGTTCGCCCGCGCCCTCGCGCGCCGGGGGCTCGAGATGGCGGCCGAGGTGGCGCTGGGCCGGGTGAGCGCGGCCGAGGTGAGCCGCAAGCCCGGCGCGTCGTGATCACCGACGTCCCCGGCATCCGCGTCGGCCACGCCACCGATGCCGTGGGCCTCACGGGTGTCAGCGTGGTGCTGTGCGACCGGCCGGGCGTCGCCGGCGTCGAGCTGCGCGGCGGCGCCAACGACGTGATCGGCCTCGACTACCTCGACCCCCGCCACCTGGTGACGACGGTGGACGCCATCGTCCTCGGGGGCGGCAGCCGCTTCGGCGGGGAGGCCATCTGGGGCGTCATGCGCTTCCTGGAGGAGCGCGGGATCGGCTTTCCCGCCGGCCCGACCGTGATCCCCCACGTGCCGGGCGCCTTCCTGTTCGACCTGAACGTCGGCGACGGCCGGGCCCGGCCGACCCGCGAGATGGGCTACGAGGCCGCGCGCGCCGCCACGACGGGACCGGTGGCGGAGGGCAGCGTGGGGGTGGGCACCGGCGCCTCCGTGGGCAAGCTCCACCGGCGGCCGTGCGCGATGCGCGGAGGCATCGGGACGGCGAGCGTACAGCTGGACGACGAGCTCGTCGTCGGGGCGCTGGTGGCCGTCAACGCGGTGGGCGACGTGCGCGACCCGGACACCGGCGCCCTGCTCGCCGGCACCCGCGACGCCCCCGACGGCCGGCGCCTGATCGACACGGCGAAGGCCCTGGCGGCCCGCGACTCGCTGGGCCGGTTCGGCGCCGCCGAGGACACGACGATCGGCGTCGTCGCCACGAACGCCCGCCTCACCAAGACGGAGGCCCGCACGGTGGCCTCGCTCGCCATGCTGGGCTTCGCCCGCGTCCTGAGCCCCCCGCACACGGCGTTCGACGGCGACACGCTGTTCGCGCTCTCGGTGGGCACGGTGACGGCCGACGTCACGCGGCTGGGGCTGGCCGCCGCGGACGCGGTCGCGCGCGCCATCGTGCGCGGGGTGCGGGCGGCCGCATCGCTCCCCGGCCTGCCCGCGGCCCGGGATCTCCCGTCGGGCTGAGGCGCCCGGGCCTGGCGTGTTCCTGGCTGCCCTGATCGTCGACGGCGCGCTGGCGGGGGCGATCTACGCGGTGGTGGGGCTCGCCTTCGTGGTCGTCTTCAAGGCGTCGCGCATGACCAACTTCGCGCTCGGCGAGTGGGCGCTGGTGGCCGCGCGGCTGGTCGCGGCCGGGCTCCACGTCCTCGGCCTCGGGCTGGGAGGCGCCCTCGCGGTCGCGGGCGCCGGGATGGTCGCGACCGCCCTCGCGTTCAACGCCACGGTGCTGCGCAGGCTGGCGGGGCGGCCCGTGATCTCGCTCATCATGGTCACCATCGGCCTCGGGACGCTGATGCGCGGCTCGGCCGCCATCGTGTTCGCCGGCATCCCGACCGAGATCCCGCTGCCCGTGCCGGGGCCGTTCACGATCCACGGGGTGCCGGTCGCCGGCGACCGCCTCCTCGCGGCCATGATCGCCGGCGGCTGCATCGTGGCCGTGACGTGGCTCTTCCACGGCAGCCGCACCGGGGTGGCGCTCCGGGCGATCGCCGACGACCAGCAGGCCGCGATGGCGATGGGCATCGACCTGCACCGTCACGTCGCGATCACCTGGGCGCTGGTCGGGGTGCTGTCCGTCGTCGCCGGCACGCTCTGGACGGTCGTGACCGGCGGGGCCTTCGGCGTCGCCGTCCTCGGCCTCAAGGTCTTCCCCGTGGTGATCCTGGGCGGGCTCGACAGCGTCGCCGGCACCATCGTCGGCGCCCTCATCGTGGGAGTCCTGGAATCCGTGGCGACCGGGTACCTGGATCCGCTGCTGGGCGGCGGGTTCGCCACCACGGCCTCCTACCTGCTCCTCCTGGCCGTGCTCGTGGCGCGGCCCACCGGGCTGTTCGGCCGCCCGACGATCGAGCGCGTGTGAACGCCCCGGGGCCGGGCGCTCAGCCGCGGAAGGCCGGCAGGACGTGGCGGGCCATCAGCTCCATCGAGCGGAGCACCCTGGCGTGCTCGAGCCCGCCGAAGTTGGTGATGGCCAGGAAGTCGGTCAGCCCCGCCTGCTCGTAGGCCCGCGCGACGCGGATGACGTCGTCGGGGCTGCCGAAGGCGATCAGCTGCCGGTCGACCAGGAGGTCGTAGGGGCGCTGGCGGGCGTAGAGCCGCGTGCGCACGTAGCGGTCCATCGCCGCCTTCGCGTCCGCCGTCGCCTGCGCGAGCGAGTCCGCGACGTAGGCGTGCAGGCCGAAGGGCACGGTCGCCGCGCGGGGATCGCCGCCGGCGTCGGCGAACGCGTCGCGGAAGGCCGTCACCGTCTGCGCGAGCTCCGAGAGCCGCTCGGTGGTCGCGTAGGGGATCATCATCGGGCAGAACCCCTTCTTGCCGACGTGGACGGCCGCCTCGTTGCGCAGCACGGCCAGCCACACGGGCGGCCGCGGCCGCTGGACGGGCACCACGTTGAGCTGCACGTCGCGGACGGTGTGCCAGGTGCCGGCGTGGGAGAAGCGCTCGCCCGTCCACGCGCGCAGCACGATCTCGAGCGCCTCGTCGAACCGGTCGCGCTTCTCCTCGACGGGGACGCCGAAGCCGTCGAACTCGTGCTTCAGGTAGCCCGACCCCGCCCCGAGATTGAGCCGCCCGCCCGACAGCACGTCGACCATGGCGTACTCCTCGGCCACCTGGAGGGGGTGGCGGAACGGGAGCACGACGACGGCGGCGCCCAGGCGGATGCGGCGGGTACGCTGGGCCGCGGCCCCCAGCCACACCGGCGGAGCCGGGATCGCGCCGTACTCGTGGAAGTGGTGCTCGGCGATCCAGAACGAGTCGAAGCCCAGGGCCTCCGCGGCCTCCGCCTGCTCGAGGAGCTCGCCGTAGAACCGGCCCGTCGTGCGCGGCAGCTCGGCCGGATAGTGGTCGACGACGGAGAAGACGCCGAAGCGCATCAGGTCCGCGGCTCGTCGTCGGGCGGGCGGAGCGCGTCGCGCGCGTCGGCGAGCCGCTCCCCCAGGGCGCGCGCCTCGGCCAGCCGGTCGGCCCGCCAGGCGAACCGCGGGTCCCCGGCGTAGGCGGACCAGGCGTCCATGTAGCCGGGCCGGCTCAGCCCCAGGGCGAGCTCCGAGACCTGGGCGGGGGTCGCGAAGTCGGCCATGACCGCCACCTCGTTGTGCACGGCGGGCGTGCGCCCGTCCATGAAGGCCTCGAGCGCGCGCGGCTTGGGCCCGTGCGGCAGGCCCACGGGATGGAGCGTGACCATGCCGGGACCGACGACCCCGCCGCCGCTGAAGAACTCCCCGAAGTGGTAGCCGAGCGTCTCCAGGTAGTCGAGGTTGCGGTGGAAGAAGGGCAGCCACATGCCCTCCTTCTCCACCGAGCGGACGGTGAAGACGCAGAGGTAGCAGCCGGGCAGCTTGAAGACGGTGTGGCCCGAGGGCGGCACGTGCGAGCGGTCGGCCACGAGCGGGCGGACGTCCTCCACCGCGAGCCGGTACGGCAGGTAGTCGCCGCGCCAGCCGACGACGTCGAACGGATGCGTGGGGTGCACGCGACGGGTGTACAGACCGTCCACCTTGGCGACGACCTCGAAGCGCCCGGCCTCGTTGCGCGTGTCGAGCGAGCGGGGAAATCTGTAGTCGCTCTGCCCGTGGGTGAGGAAGCGGCCGGTCGTCGGCGCCTCGGCCTTCTCGGGATCCCCGGCGAACGACTCGTACATCCAGTAGTGGTGCGGCCCGGGCCCGAGCTCGAAGCGATGGGCGACGCCCTTGGGGACGATCAGGAAGTCCCCGGGGCGGTACTCGATCGGGCCGAACGTGGTCTCCAGCGTGCCGCGGCCCGCGTGGACGAAGAAGACCATCGTGGCGGAATGGTGCTCGAAGAAGTAGTCCATCGCCGCGCCGGGCACGGTGACGTTCATGGCGGCCGTCGCGTTGGCCACCAGGCGCGCCATGCCCCGGTAGACGTCCCGCGCCGGCTCCGCCGCCGGGACGGCGAGGGCGTGGTGCAGGCCGCCGATGGGCCGGAGCGCCGACTCCCAGCCGGGCGCGAAGGCGTCGAGACGGCGCGTCTCGCCGGGCAGCCAGTTGGTAGGCGGATAGAGATGGTAGGTGTGGCTCACCTTGCCCGCGAAGCCGCCGCGGCCGTGCTCCTGCTCGAAGAGATGCCGGATGAGCGGGCCGGCGTGCGGGGCGCGGGGGACCAGGCCGACCTCGGGAACGCCTGAGAAGTACTCGTGCTTGTCCACGGCTCGACCTCCCTCGCGTGTCGCTCGATTGTACCGGCGCCGCGCCGGCCGGTGAAGGGCGCCCCTGCGGCCTACCGCGTCAGGAGCCGGAGCGCCCCGGCCAGCGCGATCGCCACCAGGGTCAGCTCGAACGCGCGCCGCGGCAGCCGCCGGTTCACGCGGGCGCCCAGCCAGGCGCCGAGCGCGAGCACCGGGACCGACAGGACGGCGGCGAGCAGGATCGACCCCGACAGGAAGCCGACCTGCCAGTACCCGCCGAGCTTCACGACGTTCGTGAAGACGTAGACCATGCTGCCGGTGCCGAGGATCACGGGCGGCGGCAGCTTGAGCGAGAGGAGGTAGAGGTTCATCACGATCCCCGCCGAGTGGGCGATCATCGAGGCCAGCCCGACGAGCAGCCCGACCGCCACGCCTGCCGCCGGATGCGCGAGGGCGCCGATCCAGCGCGGCTGGCGACCGCCGAGGGCCAGCTGGGTGACGCCGAAGACGAGCGCCACCGCGCCGATGAGCCGCACGAGGGCCGGCTCGGGCAGCACCGACAGGAGCCAGGCGCCGAGGACAACGCCGGCGAGCGAGGTGGGCAGCAGCAGCCGCAGCTGCCGGCCCTCCCAGCGGCCCCAGTAATAGCGCAGCGTGAGCGGATCGGACAGGTTCATGAGCGGGGCGATCAGGGCGAGGACGACCGGCGCGGGGAGGACGAGGCTGAGCGTCGGGGTCAGGACGAGGCCGATCCCGCCGCCGACGGAGGTGCGGAGAAAGCCGACCACGAAGGCCGCGACGGCGGCCGCCGGCAGCAGTGTTCCGGCGTCGGGTATCATGGATCCCGATGCCACGACGCGGCCGTCTCATCCCGTTTCCCCGGCGCGACGCCGCCTCGCCCGGCGGCGCCCTCGTGGAAGTCCATCGCTGCGATCAGGCCGAGGCCGTGGTGGTCCGGAGCCTGCTCGACAGCGAGGGGATCCCCGCCCTGCTGCGCTCGCGCCTGACCCACGTGGTCCACCCCTTCACCGTCGGCGCCCAGGGCGAGGCGACCGTGCTGGTCCCGGAGAGCGAGGCCCCGCGCGCGCGCCGGCTGCTCCTGCGCGTGGTCTCGCGCCGCAAGGCGCGCTGACCCGGCGTCGCCGGGATCACCGGCCCGCCGCGGCCACGATCGCCTGCAGGGCAACCGCCACGTGCTCCAGCGCGGCGGGGTCGAGCGTCGCCGAGGCGTCGCGCGCGGTGTGGTAGGTGTCGAACGGCGGCGGGCGGCGGACGGCGTGCCGCAGGGCGCTGCGCACCGGACTGAACACGAAGCTGCGGAGGGCGGTCGCCTCCGCGGCCGGCACGACCGTGAGCCCGTAGGCCGGCACGCCCGCCGCCGCGAAGGCGCGGTGGTCGCTACCGAAGACCGGGATACGCCCCACCACGTGGTACGAGACGTCCGCCACCAGTCCCAGCCCCTCGAGGGCGGTCCGGACGCCGGCCAGGAACGGCGACGGCGTGGACGCATCCCACAGGGCGAGGCTGTCCCCCACCCCGCAGAGCTCGAGGCTCAGGACCCCGGCGATGCCCCGCACGCCCCGCTCCCGCACCCAGGCGCGCGTGCCCAGATAGCCCAGCTCCTCGCAGGCCGGGAAGAGCAGACGGACGCGCACGCCCTCGGGGGGGCGCGGGCCCCAGCGCTCGAGCAGGTGCAGGAGGATCGCGACGGCGGCCGCGTTGTCGTTGGCGCCCGGGCTGCCCGGCACGGCGTCGTGGTGAGCGATCAGGACGACCGTGCGATCCCCGCGGCCGACCTCCACGGCGAGGTTCTCGCCGCGGCCCTCGAACGTCGCGAAGCGATGCCGGTCGACCTCGACGCCCCGGGAGGCGAGCCAGCGGCCGACGGCGGCCTCGCGCTCGGCGTTCGAGCGGTTCTCGAGCAGCCGGACGAGGGCGAGCGGCGTGGTGGGCCCGCGCAGCACGCCGTCCAGCGGCGCCGGCGCCGGCAACGCGACACGGCGGTTGGCCACGCGGCTCGCGGCCAGGCTGAGCCGCCCGCGCGCCCAGAAGCCGACGTCACGCCAGCTCACCGGCCGTCCACGCCCAGGAGCCGGCACGCGTTGGCGGTCAGGCGCTCGGCCAGGGCGACGAGCGGCTCGCCGCGCAGCGCGGCCACACGGGCCACGGTCAGGACGAGGTAGGCGGGCTCGTTGCGCTGGCCGCGGTGCCCCTGCGGAGGCAGATACGGACAGTCGGTCTCCACGACCAGCCGGTCGCCCGGCACGAACCGCGCGACGTCGGGCAGGGCGCGCGCGCTCGGATACGTCACCGGCCCCGCCAGCGAGATGGCGAGCCCGAGGTCGAGGCACCGGCGCGCGATCCCGACGTCGCCGGAAAAGCAGTGCATCACGCCGCCCACATCGCCCACGCGGCCCTCGGCGAGGATGTCGAGGGTCTCGGCGTGCGCGTCGCGGCAGTGGATCACCACCGGCTTGCCGACGCGGCGGGCCAGCTCGAGCTGCGCCCGGAAGGCCACCTCCTGGGCCGGGCGGGGCGAGAGGTCGCGGAAGAAGTCGAGCCCGATCTCCCCGATGGCGGCGACCCGAGGCGCGCCGGCCAGCCGCTCGAGCTCGGCGAGCGCGCTCGCGTCGGCGCTCGCCGCATCGTGCGGGTGGATGCCGACCGAGGCCCACACCCCGGGCAGCCGCGCGGCGAGCGCGATCCCCGCCCGGGAGTTGTCGACGTCGGACCCGACGGTGAGGAAGCGGGTGACGCCGGCGGCGCGCGCCCGGTCGAGCACCGCGGGCAGGTCCTCCGCGAAGTCGGGGAAGTGCAGGTGGGCGTGCGTGTCGAAGAGCGGCGGCGTCACGACACCACCCGGAACCGGAGCCGGCCGACCAGCTGCCCGCCGCCCGTCATGACGTCCACCGCCCACCGCCCGGCCGGCTCGACGGGGAAGGCCGTCTTGCGCGAGAAGGTGCGGAACCCCTGGCGCCGTCCGCCGCGCACCGGAGTGAGCGCGATGACGTCGACCGTCCGGCCCTCGTGGCGCCAGACGTGCTCGATGGGCTGACGGATCCCGGCCGGGGCGTAGATGGCCGTGTAGGCGACGAGGCCGCGCTCGTGCAGCACGTCCGCCGGGATGGCGGGCGGCACCGGCTCCACGGACTCGACGCTGCCGGCGTACCAGCCCAGCCCCGCGTGGGCCACGAACAGCGGGGCGGGCGGCACCGCGAGCCGCAGCGTGCCGGCCAGCCACATGGCGAGGAACCCGGCAGCTGCGGTGACGACCAGTCCCTGGTGCCAGCGCCACCCGCCGCGACGGCACACCGCGGGCGTCAGGGCGACCACGGCGATCCACGCGCTCGTCAGCAGCCCGGCGAACGGCGGCACGCCGACCAGCGGCAGGGCCACGTTCAGCGCGGCGAACGTGGAGACCAGGAAGAAGACGCCCGACAGCCACCACCGCGGGCGCACGAGCTGCGCGTACCAGGGGTCGAAGGTCGCCAGCAGCGCGAGGGCGGCGAGCAGCAGCAGGAAGATCGCATTGACCGAGCTCGGCGTCGTCGCCGCCCAGTAGGCGGGGAGCACGAAGAGCAGCACGCCGTGGTAGAGGGTCTGGATCGTGTACTCGGTCGCGGTGAGCACGAGCCGGTGCGTGCGCCGGCCGGAGGCCTCCAGGGTGTCGCGCACCTGGACCAGCACGCCGGCCAGCAGCCACAGCAGCAGCAGGTAGCCCACGATCCAGCCGACGTGCGGGAGGCCGCGCCGGAAGACCAGGAGCACCACGAGCCCGCCGAGGAGCGAGGCGACCGAGACGCCCCAGCGACGGAGCCAGGCGAGGCCGGCGCTCACCCGCCCGGGGCGCGATCCGGCGGCGGTACGGCCTCGCCGCCGAGCCGCTCGATCAGGCGGCGCGCGACGTCGTCCCGCCCGAGCGCGGCCACGCACTCCAGGACGTCGCCGGGCGCGGCCTGCGCCCGGAGGTGGGCGCCGACCAGCTCGAGGGCGGCCGCCCGCGCGGCGCCGTCGAGCCCGCAGATCTCGCGCAGCACGCGGGCGATCGAGGCATCCCGCGCCGCCACGTCGACCATAACCTCGACGAGGTCGCCCGCGGTCACCGCACCTTCGCTCCGGCCGGCAGGTCGCGGTCGAGGGCGAGCACGGCCGTCTTGGTGTCGGCGGAGCCGGCCAGGATCATGCCCTGCGACGTGATGCCCATGAGGGTCGCCGGCTGCAGGTTGGCGACGACGACGACCTTCTTGCCGACGAGGTCGGCCGGCGCGTAGTGCTCCGCGATGCCGGCCACGACCGTGCGCTGCTCGTCGCCGAGCGAGACGGTCAGCCGGAGGAGCTTCCTGGACTTCGGCACCGCCTCCGCCGCCAGCACCTCGGCGACCCGGAGGTCCACGCGCTGGAAGTCCTCGATCGCGATCGGCGCGGCCGGCGCATCCGGCGTGTCCGCGGCGGCGCGGGCGGGTCGCGCCGCCCTCGCCGCCTTGCCGGCGGTGCGCGCCGCGTCCTCGATGCGCGGGAACAGCCCCGACAGCCGCGCCACGGCCGGCACGCGGTCGAGCCGGCCCATCACGGCGTCGGCGAGCCGCGGCGGCGCCGTCACGCCGACCGCCGCCCGGATGCGGCCGGCCGCCTCGGGCAGGAACGGGTCGAGCACGATGCCGAGCCAGCCGAGCGCGTCGGCCAGCGTGCAGAGCACGCGGCCCAGCCGGGGCCGGCGCGCGGGATCGCGGGCCAGCGCCCACGGCTGCGTGGCGTCCACGTAGCGGTTGACCGCGCCGATGAACTCCCAGATCGCGGCCAGGGCGCGCTGGAAGGCGAAGTCCGCCATGGCCTCGTCGGCGGCCGCGCGCGCCGTCACCGCCGCCCGGTGGACGGCGGTGTCCTCCTCCTCCGGCGGCCCGACCGTCGCCTCCCCGTCCCGGGCGCCGGCCAGGAGGGTCGTCGCCCGCGACACGAGGTTGCCCAGGTCGTTGGCGAGGTCGGCGTTGAGGCGGCCGACGAACGCCTCCTCGGTGAAGTCGGCGTCGAGCCCGAACGTCATCTCGCGCATGACGAAGTAGCGAAAGGCGTCGTTGCCGTACTTGTCGGTGAGGGCCAGGGCCTCCACGACGTTGCCGACGGACTTCGACATCTTGCCGCCGCCGACGTTCCAGTACCCGTGGACGTTCAGCCGGCGGAAGACGTCGAGGCCGGCCGCCTTCAGCATGCAGGGCCAGTAGATGGCGTGCGGCTTCAGGATGTCCTTGGCGATGAGGTGCTGGGCGTGCGGCCAGAAGGTGCGGAACCGCTCGTCGTCGGGCCAGCCGAGGGCCGAGACGTAGTTCAGGAGCGCGTCGAACCACACGTAGGTGACGAAGCGCTCGTCGAACGGCAGCGGGATCCCCCACTCCAGCCGGCTCCGCGGCCGGCTGATCGAGAGGTCCTGGAGCGGCTCGCGCAGGAAGCCGAGGATCTCGTTGCGGTAGCGCTCGGGCCGGATGAGGTCGGGATGCGCCTCGAGGTACTCGATCAGCCACCCCTGGTACTTCGACATCCGGAAGAAGTAGTTCTCCTCCTCGATCCACGTCAGCGGCGTCTGGTGGTCGGGACACCGGCCGTCGACGATCTCCTTCTCGGTGTAGAACCGCTCGCAGCCGAAGCAGTAGTGGCCGCCGTACTTGCCCAGGTAGATCTCGCCGGCGTCCCGGAGCCCCTGCAGGACGGCCTGCACGACCCGGGCGTGACGCGGCTCCGTGGTTCGGATGTAGTCGTCGTTCGTGATGCCGAGGCGGCGCCAGGTCTCCCGGAACGCGGACGAGTTGCGGTCGGCCAGCGCCTGGGGCGGGAGGCCCGCCCGCGTCGCGGCCTGGGCGATCTTGTCGCCGTGCTCGTCGGTGCCGGTGAGCAGCCACACCCGGTCGCCGGCCAGCCGCCGGTAGCGGGCCATCGCGTCGGCCACGATGGTCGTGTAGGCGTGGCCCAGGTGCGGCGCCGCGTTGACGTAGTAGATGGGCGTCGTCAGGTAGAACGGCGCGCTCACGAGCCCTCCGGGATCGGCTGCACGTGCGGCCGGCCCTCCCACGTCAGCTGGTCCAGGGGCACCTCCGCCTGGCTGCCGTCGGGGAAGACGACGAGCACGGACTGCCGGAGCACGCGCACCGAGCGCACCTTGCCCGTCATGCACCCGCCCCCGCCGCACTGCGCCTGGCAGGGCGTGTTCACGCGCGGCAGCAGCGCGCGCAGCTCCTGGTACGTCGAGAACTCGTAGAGCAGGCAGCACTTCAGCCGCCCGCAGTTGCCCAGCAGCCGGCTGTCCGTGAGCGGCATGTCCTGGGTCTTCGCCATCTTGACGGAGATCGGCTCGAACCGGCGCAGGTACGAGGAGCAGCAGAGCTGCCGGCCGCAGGGGCCGATGCCGTCCATGACCCGCGTGGTGTCGCGCGCGCCGATCTGCCGCATCTCGATGCGGGAGCGGAATTCCCGGGCGAGGTCCCGCACGAGGTCGCGGAAGTCCACCCGCTCCTCGGCGTTGAAGTAGACGGTCACCCGGCGGGGCTCCGGCTGCATCTCGACGTCGACGACCTTGAGCGTCAGCCCCCGGGCGCGTGCCAGCCGCTGCGCGGCCGCGACCGCGCGCCCCTCGCGGCGACGGCGGTCGTGGAAATCCTGGGCCTCCGCCTCCGTGGCCGGGCGCACGACGCGGGGGTAGGTCCGGTCACGACGGAACTCGGGCAGCGGGCGGCGCGGGCGGCGGACCTCGCCGAGGGCGGCGCCCCCGGCGGTCTCCACGAGCACGATGTCGCCCACGGCCAGCGGCGTGTCGCCCTCCAGCCGGTAGTCGTCGGTCGGGGCAGTGAGCCGGAGCCGCACACCGATCAGGAACGGGGTCTCGTCCATGATCTCCTCACGACGTCGTGGCCAGCAGGCGGAGGACGGTGGTCTCCACCGTGAGGCGCGGCGTGACGTTGTGCACGAGGGCCTCGCGCGCGCGCCGGCACGCTTCGGCCGCCTCCACGAGGCGCGCGATGCTGCAGCGCGCCGCCTCCGCCGCCACCTGCGCGCCGCGGCCGGGATCGGTCAGGAGGGCCGGCGGCGCGCCCGCGCGCGCCAGCAGGAGGTCCCGGCAGTGCAGGCGCAGGCCGTCGAGCACCGCCTCCGCCCCCGCCCGGTCCAGCCGGTCCGTGCGCCGCAGCAGGGCGGCGACGCCGTCGGCGCGCGCGGTCTCCAGGAGGGCCGTCGCCTCGTCGAGCGCGCCGGCCGGGCGGCCGCCGTCGCGGGGCGCGAACCGGACGACCTGGCAGCGCGAGAGCACGGTGGCGGGCACCGCCCGGGCGTGGGGCAGCACGAGGACGATGACGGTGTCCGGCGGCGGCTCCTCGAGGAACTTCAAAAACGCCTCCGGGGACTCGCCGGTCATGCGGTCCGCCTCGTCCACGATCAGCACGCGCCGGCGGCCCAGCGCCGGCCGGAGCGCCGCCTGCCGCTCCAGCTCGCGGACGGCGTCGATGCGAATGGCGCGCGCCCCGCGCGGGTTGGTCGGGGGCGGCGTGGGCACGAGGATATGCAGGTCGGGGTGCGCGCCCGCGGCCACGAGCGCACACGGCCGGCACCGGCCGCACCCGGCGTCGGTCTCGCAGAGCAGGGTGCGGGCGAAGGCCCGCGCCGTCGTCGCGCGGCCGCTGCCGGCCGGCCCCACGAAGGCATAGGCGTGCGCGACACGGCGGGCGGCCAGTGCCCGACGCAGCAGCGCCACCGCGCGCGGCTGCCCCTCGATCGCCTCCAGCCCCACGGGGTCCCTCTTCGGCTCACGCGCCACGCAGGTGCTCCTGCACGAGCGCGCGCACCTCGGCCTCCACCGCCTCGATGCCGCGGGCGGCGTCGATCACCCGCACGCGCTTGGGCTCGGCACGCTGGATGTCCAGGTAGCCGCGCCGGACGCGCCGGTGGAAGGCCAGCGCCTGGCGCTCGAAGTGATCCCGGCGGCGGCGCCCCATCCGCCGGAAGCCCACCGCGGGGTCGACGTCGAACAGCAGGGTGAGATCGGGCAGCACCCCGCCGGTGGCGCGGACGTTCAGCTCGCGGATCAGCTCGGGGTCCACGCCCCCGCCGTACCCCTGGTAGGCCACGGTCGCGTCGGCGTACCGGTCGCAGAGCACCACGCGGCCGGCGCGCAGCCACGGGCGCACCCGCTCGGCGACGTGCTGCTGCCGGGCGGCCAGGAAGAGGAACGTCTCCGTCAGGGGCTGGAAGGGCACGTCCCGGCGCTCGAACAGCCGGCGCACGGCCAAACCGAAGGGCGTGCCGTCGGGCTCCCGCGTGCGTTCCACGCGGTGCCCCCGACGCCGCAGCCACCGGGCCAGGCGGAGCATCTGGGTCGTCTTCCCCGACCCCTCGACGCCCTCGAACGTGATCAGCACTCCCCGCACGCCTCAACCTCCGCCTGGGCGATCAGGCCACTCTAGCACGCCGCTCGGCGCATCCGGCCGCCGGCCGGGCCGCGCGGCGGTCTCTACGGGCGGCGCTCCGCGAGTGTGCCCGTATAACGAGCCCCGCCCCGGCTTCGCCGGGGCGGGTGCGAGCGCTGGGGGCTCGGGGGGCGCCCGGAGCCCCCCATGTGATCAGACCCGGTGGAAGGGGAAGATGACCCGCTGGACGGCGTCGACCTGGCGGTCGGCGTAGTCCCGGACGGCGCGGGCGGCGGGCTCGGGGAGCGCTTCGCCCTCCTCGTCCCAGAGCCGGTTCGACCGGAAGCCGAAGCGGCGGACGTCCTCCGCGAAGGCGGCGGGGAGCTCGGGCGGCAGCGCGATCCCGTTCAGGACGGCCCAGGCGATGGTCCAGGCCCGCGCGACGTTGCGGACGTCGTAGCCGCCGCCGCCCAGGGCGATCAGCTTCGGGGCCATCGGGACGATCCGCTCCAGCGCGCGCACGAAGCCCTGGAGGTCGAGGGCCAGGTGGGTGAGCGGGTCGGTGCGGTGCGCGTCGACGCCGAGCTGGGCGACGATCACGTCGGGCTTGAAGCGCTCGAGCAGGGGCGGCACCACGGCCTCGAACGCCGGCAGGTAGACCGCGGTGTCCGTGTAGGCCTCGAGCGGGAGATTGACCGAGAAGCCGGTGCCCTTCCCCTCGCCGACCTCGTTCACGAAGCCCGTGCCCGGGAACAGCCGCTCGCCACGCTCGTGGACCGAGATGGTCAGGACGTCGGGATCGTCGTAGAACGCGTACTGCACGCCGTCGCCGTGGTGGGCGTCGATGTCGACGTAGGCGACCCGCAACCCCTTGTCGCGAAGCCGGAGGATGGCGAGGACCGCGTCGTTGACGTAGCAGAAGCCGGACGCGCGGTCCGGCATCGCGTGGTGCAGACCGCCCGCGAAGTGGAAGACGCGGTCGGCCTCGCCACGCAGCACGAGGTCCGCCGCCAGCAAGGACCCGGCCGCCACGAGCTGGGCGCACTCCCAGAGCCCGGGAAACACGGGGTTGTCCCCGGCGCCGAGCCCGAACACGTGGCCCAGGGGCGGCGCCGACCCGGCATTGGCGCCCTTGAGGATCTGGAGGTACTCGCTGGCGTGGAACCGGGCGAGCTCCGTCTCGTCCGCGGGCGTCGGCACGTGCAGCGTCATGCCGGGCCGCCGCGTCAGGCCGTAGGCCTGCATGAGCCGCCACGTGAGGCCGAGCCGCTCCATGCGCAGGGGATGCTGCGGGCCGTAGTCGAACCGGGTCCACTCCTCGGAGTGGACGAGCGCGGCCTTCATCGCGCCCAGCGGCCCGACTTGCCGCCCGACTTCTCGACCAGCTGGAGCCGGGCGATGGTCACGCCCTTCTCGAGCGCCTTGACCATGTCGTACACGGTCAGCGCCGCCACGCCGGCCGCGGTCAGCGCTTCCATCTCGACGCCGGTCTTGTCCACCGTCCGCACGCGAGCCTCGACCAGGAGCTCGCCCTGCCGCGGCCGCAGCGTGAAGGCGACGTCCACCCGCGTGAGCCGCAGCGGGTGGCAGAGCGGGATCAGCTCCGGCGTCCGCTTGGCGGCGAGGATGCCGGCGGTGCGGGCAGTGCCGAGCACGTCGCCCTTCGGCGCGTCCCCGCGCCGCACGGCGCGCAGGGTGGCCGGGCGCATCCGGACGACGGCGCGCGCCACCGCCTCGCGGGTCGTGTCGGGCTTGAGGGAGACGTCCACCATGCGGGCGTCGCCCCCGGGGGTGAGGTGGGTGAGGCCGTGAAAGCCGTCGCGGGCGGCGGCACGACGCGCTCGGCCACGCCGTGCCGCGCCGCCGCGAGCGAGCGCGCGGGACGTCAGGCCGTGACGCCGGCGCGACGGGAGCGGATGATCTCCTCCATCCGGTCCTTCGCCATGAGCTTGAGCTTCTTCAGCTCGCTGATCCGCCATTGCTGGTCCGCCGAGAGCGAGGCGGCGCCCTTGAGCGTGTCGAGCTCGCGCTCGTAGCCCTGGTGCTCGGAGCGCAGGCGCTGGAACTCCCCGTTCTCGGCCGTGAGTTGCTCGATGAGCGTGTCCCGGGTCATCGTGTGGGCCTCCATGTGGCATGGCGGGATCGCAAAACAAACAAAGCCAGCGCTCTCTCGAACGCTGGCCTTCGGGCCGCATGGGCTCGCCGTCGTTACCATCCCCCGTCCATCGCTACCTGGTTGCGGGTAACCCCCTTATAGCCCCGCCTCGTCGGCAGTGTCAAGGGAGGGCCCGGCGGCGATCACGTGCGGCACGGTGGCCTTGAACACGGCCATCACCGCCACCCCCTCGGCCAGGCCCAGCTCGGCCGCCGACCGCGGGGTGACGAGCGCCACCAGCGGGAAGCCCACGTCGACGACGACGTGGACGCCCGGCCCCCCCGGCCGCAGGCGCCGCACGATACCGGCCAGCGCATTCCGGGCGCTGGAGGGCGGCAACGGCTCCGCCCCCGCGGCGAGTGTCACGTCCTCGGGCCGGATGCCCAGGCGCACGCGCGTGCCGCGCTGGAGCCCGGCGGCGATCTCCAGCGTGCGCCCGCCGACCTCGACGCGGGCGACGCCGTCGTCCGTCGCCACGACCCGGCCCGTCACGATGGTCTCCACGCCGACGAAGCGCGCCACGTCCTCGCTGGCCGGCGCCCAGAACACCCGCGACGTCGTGTCCACCTGCCGGAGGCGGCCGGCGATCAGCACGGCGACGCGATCGGCCAGGGCCTGCGCCTCGCCCCGGTCGTGCGTGATCAGCACGGTCGTCACCCGGTCCTCGCGCAGCACCCCGCCCAGATCGGCCACGAGCCCCGCCCGGGTCGGGGCGTCCAGCGCCGCGAACGGCTCGTCGAGGAGCAGCACCTCCGGCTCCAGCACGAGGGCCCGGGCGAGGGCGACCCGCTGCGCCTCGCCCCCCGACAGGGTCCGGGCGGAACGGGCGGCGAGGTGCCCCACCCCGAAGCGGGCCAGCCACCGGGCGACGCGCGCGTCCGTCTCCCGCCGGCCGACGCCGCGGAACCGGAGCCCGAGCCCCACGTTCTCGGCCACCGACCGGTCGGCGAGCAGCGGCTCCTGGAACACCGTGGCCATGCGCCGCCGCGCTGCGAGCGCGTGCGCGGCGTCCACCCGCTGCCCGTGCAGCCAGACCGCGCCCGCCCCCGGGGGCTCGAGCAGGCCCATCGCGCGCAGGAGCGTGGACTTGCCGGCGCCGTTGGGCCCGATGACGGCGAGGACCTCGCCGCGCCGCGCCTCGAGCAAGTCCACCTCGAGCGTGAAGCCCGCGGCGTGGCGCACCCGGAGGTCGCGCAGGGCGAGGACGACGTCCGCCGTCACGCGGGCAGCACGTGGATGGAGCCCCGATGGATCGAGAACTCCCACCGCC
>JAICGY010000017.1 GCA_025922915.1 Candidatus Methylomirabilota bacterium
CCGCCGGCTGGGTGATCACGGCGCTCTTCAGGAGCGACGGGCACGGGCACGTGCGGGCGCCGGTCACCGAGGGGATGAGCCGGCGCAGGACGCCCTTGGCCGTGGCCACGTTGCGGAGGAGGTTCTCGATGACCGTCTCGACGCTGACGGTGGCGTGGGAGTCGTGCCAGACGTCGTAGTCGGTGACCAGGGCCAGGGTGGCGTAGCAGAGCTCGGCCTCGCGCGCGAGCTTGGCCTCCGGCATGTTGGTCATGCCGATGACGTCCACGCCCCAGCCGCGGTAGATGCGCGACTCGGCCTGCGTCGAGAACTGCGGGCCCTCGATGCAGATGTACGTCCCGCCCCGGTGGACGGCCGCCCCCGTCGCCCGGGCCGCCTTCTCGAGGAGGTCGGCCAGGTGCGGGCACACCGGCTCGGCCATCCCCACGTGGGCCACGATGCCGTCGCCGAAGAACGACGCCACGCGCCGCCGCGTGTGGTCGAAGAACTGGTCGGGGATCACCAGGTCCAGCGGATGGATGCCCTCCTTCATGCTGCCGACCGCCGAGACCGAGACGACCCACTCCGCGCCGAGGGACTTGAAGCCCCAGACGTTGGCCCGGTAGTTCAGCTCGCTCGGCGTGAGGCGGTGGCCCCGCCCGTGACGGGGCAGGAAGATCACCCGCCGGCCCTCGAACAGGCCGACGCAGTACTCGTCGGAGGGATCGCCGAACGGCGTCCGCACCCGCTTCCAGCGGACGTCCGTCAGCCCCTCGAGCTCGTAGAGCCCGCTGCCGCCGATGATGCCCATCGCGCTCTCCGTCGCGCTCACGCCGCCTCCTCCACCAGGTGGCCCTCCGCACCCGCCGCACCGGCGGCGGTGACGCGCACGCACGCCAGCCGGCCGACCAGCGCGTCCGGGCCCCGGAAGCCGATCTCCACGTAGCCGCCCGTCAGCCCCGTCAGCCATCCCGGCGGGCGGTGCCGCGGCTCGAGCACCAGCACCTCCTCCACCCGGCCCACCAGGGCGCGCCGGAAGGCCTGGGCCCGCGCGCGCCCCAGCGCGCGCAGACGCTCGGCGCGTCGCGTGACCGTGCCGCTGTCCAGCCGTCCGGGCCGGGCGGCGGCCTCCGTCCCCCGTCGTGCGGAGTACGGGAACACGTGCAGGTAGGCCAGCGGCATCGTCTCGACCAGCCGCTCGGTGAGCGCGAAGTCCTCCTCGGTCTCTCCCGGGAAGCCGGCGATGACGTCCGCCCCCACGGCGAGCCCGGGCACGCCGGCCGTCAGCCGCTCCACGAGACCGCGGTACATCGCCACCGTGTACGGCCGGCGCATGGCGCGCAGGACCCGGTCGCTCCCGCTCTGCAGCGGCAGGTGGAAGTGCGGGGCGACGACGGGCGACGCGCAGACGATCTCCAGGAGCTCCTCGGTGAAGTAGGCGGGGAGCATCGAGGACAGGCGCAGCCAGCGTAGCCCGGGGAGCGCGACGAGGCGGCCGAGGAGCGCGGCCAGCGAGGTGCGCGGCGCGAGGTCGGCGCCGTAGTGGCCGAGATCCACCCCGGTCAGGACGAGCTCGCGGTGCCCCTGCCCCAGGAGCCGCCGGGCATGATCCACGATCACGTCGGGACCGAGGCTGCGGCTGGCGCCCCGTGCGAGGGGCACGATGCAGAAGGCACAGCGATGCTGGCAGCCGTCCTGGATCTTGAGGAACGCCCGCGACCGGCCGGGCACGCGGGCGAGCGGGGCGACCGGCTCGACCCGCGCGCCGGCGAGGTCGCCCACCTGGACCCGCGCCGCCTCCGGGCGCGGGCCGGCCATGAGGGCCTCGATGAGGTCGGGCAGCCGGGCCTTGTCGGCGTTGCCCACGACGAGGTCGACGCCCGGCATCCGGGCCACGTCGGCCGGGCTCGTCTGGGCCCAGCAGCCGGTGACCACCACCCGCGTCGCCGGCCCGAGGCGGGCGGCGCGCCGGATCGCCCGGCGATCGGAGAGCTCGGCCCGCGCGGTCACGGTGCAGGTGTTGACGACCACGACGTCGGCCGGCTCGCTCTCGGGGACGGTGGCGAACCCGCGCGCCTCCAGCTGCGTCTGCAGGGTGCGGGTGTCGACCTGGTTGAGCCGGCAGCCGAGCGTGGCGAAGGCGACGCGGCGCGGCGCGGGCGCGCTCACGCGACGGCGGGCTCCCGCAGCTGGCCGCAGGCGGCGCCGATGTCCTCGCCCTTGCTCCAGCGCACGGTCGTCGTGACGCCGGCCTCCAGGAGGATCCCCTGGAACGCCAGGATCCGGGGCAGCGGCGGCCGCCGGAAGGCGGCCCCCGGCCAGTCGTTGAACGGGATGAGATTGACCTTCGCCCGCACCCCGCGCAGCAGCCGGGCCAGCGCGCGGGCGTCGTCCGGAGAATCGTTCACGCCGTCGAGCAGCACGTACTCGAAGAACACGCGCTGGCGGGGGGCGAGCGGGTAGCGCCGGACCGCCGCCATCAGCGCCTCCAGCCCCCAGCCACGGTTCACCGGCATGAGACGCGAGCGCACCTCGTCCGTCGCCGCGTGCAGCGAGACGGCGAGGTTCACCCGCAGCCCATCGCGACCCAGCCGGTCGATCCCGGCCACGAGCCCCACCGTGGACACCGTGATCCGGCGCGGCGAGTAGGCGAGCCCCAGGCGCGCGTCCGTCAGCACCCGCAGGGCATCGGCGAGGGCCGCGTAGTTCGCGAGCGGCTCGCCCATGCCCATGAACACGATGTGCGTCACGCGCTCCTCCCCGGGCCCGATCAGCGCGTTGGCGGCGAGCACCTGCCCGACGATCTCGGCCGCCGTCAGGTTCCGGTCGAGCCCCATGGTGCCCGTGAGGCAGAAGGCGCAAGCGTAGCCGCAGCCCACCTGCGTCGAGACGCAGAGCGTCACGCGTCCCTCGTCGGGCATCACCACGGCGCTCACCCGGCGCTCGTCCTCGAGGCGGAGCACGAGCTTGCGGCTGCCGTCCTGCGACGGGGTGGCCCGCTCGATCGCCGGCAGCGACAGGTGGGCGACCTCGGCGAGCCGCGCGCGGAACTCCTTCGGGAGGTCCGTCATCGCCTCCAGGTCGCACACGCCCTTGCGGTACACCCACGTGGCGATCTGCCGGCCCCGGTAGCGCGAGGCGCCGAGCTCCACCGCGAGGTCCTCCAGAGCGGCAGGCGTCATTCCGACGAGGTTGGTGACCGGCGACATCAGGCTGAAAGGATAACACGCGGCTTCGCGCCCGGTTGTCCACCGCACCTGTGAGACATCCGTGGATAACCCTGTGCGGAAGCGGGTGCCGCGATCGGTTTTCTGCGCGCTTAGATCGGTTCGCCCACCGGATGAGCAACGCCGTGCAACACGACGTACAGGTCGAGCAGGTTCGTATTGGTCGGACCCGACTCGACCCGCGCTCCGACGGCGCCGAGGGCCGCGTGACTGTCGTTGCGGGCGAGCGCCGCAGCGAGATCCACGCCAGCCCGCTCCGCGCGGCGCCGCGTCCCGGCGTCGACGAGGCCGCCCGCGGCGTCGGTCGGCCCGTCGGTGCCATCGGTGCCAGCCGCGAGGACGACCAGCGGCTCGCCCGGCTCGAGGGCGAGCGCCGCCGCGAGCGCCAGCTCCTGGCACCGTCCTCCCCGGCCGTCGCCGCGCACGGTGACCGTCGTCTCGCCGGCCGCGACGAGGCACGCCGGCGGCGCCAGGGCCCGCGCGCGGGCCACCAGGTCGCGGCCCACGTCGCGCGCCTCGCCCTGCAGCGCGCGCGTCAGCACGTGAGCGCGGTAGCCCAGCCGGGCGGCGGCGGCGGCGGCGGCGTCCACGACCAGCGCGTTGTTGCCCACCACGACGTTCGTCACGCGCTCGAAGATCGGATCGCCCGGCTTCGGCGTCTCCGGCACCTGGCCCCGCAAGCCGGCCTGGAGCCGGGCGAGAACGCTGCGCGGCGTGTCCTTCACGACTCGATACCGCTCGAGCACCTCGATCGCGTCCAGGAACGTCGTCGGGTCCGGCGCCGTCGGCCCGGAGGCGATCACGTCGAGCGGGTCGCCGATGACGTCGGACAGGGCCAGCGTGACGAGCCGGGCCGGGATCACCGCCCGCGCGAGGAGACCGCCCTTGAACCGCGACAGGTGCTTGCGAACCGCGTTGAGCTCGGTGATGGTGGCGCCGGCGCCCAGGAGCAGCCGCGTGACCTGCTGCTTCTCCGGCAGCGTGATGGGCGCGACGGGCGCGGGGGTGAGGGCCGAGCCGCCGCCCGAGACGAGGAAGAGCACGAGGTCGTCCACCCACGCGGTCTCGGCGAGCCCGACGAGGCGCGCGGACGCCGCCACGCCGCGGTCGTCCGGGACGGGATGACCGGCCTCGGCCACGACCACTTTCGTGGTGGGCGCCGCATAGCCGTCCTTGACGACCACGAAGCCGTCGGTGATCCGGTCGCCGAGGACGTCCTCGGCGGCGCGGGCCATCGCGGCGGCGGCCTTGCCGCACCCCAGCACGAGCACGCGCGGGACGCGGTCGAGGTCGAGCGCCAGGGACCCCGCGGTCAATCGCGACCCGTCGAGCCGCAGGTGCGCCCGGACGAGCGGGCCGACGTCGGCGGCGGCGAGCGCCGCCTCCCAGATCGCGCGCGCGGCCTGGCGCATCCCGGCCTGCGCGGAGTCGGCCATCATAGTGTCGCCCGGACGGGCCGTGGACGCGCGCGGGGCGCCGGGGCTAGCCGGCCAACGGGGCGGTCAGCGCCCTCCGGCGATCGCGGGAACGATCGACACCTGATCGCCGTCCTTGAGCGCCGTCTGCCGGTTGTCGAGGAAGCGGATGTCCTCGTCGTTGACGTAGATGTTGATGAAGCGGCGGAGCTCGCCGCTCTCGTCCACGAGACGTTCGCGCAGCCCGGGGAACTGGCGATCGAGGTCGACGACGAGCTCGTCGACGGTGTCTCCCTTGGACTGGACCTCGGCGTGACCCTTGGTCATCGCGCGCAGCGGCGTGGGGATGCGGACCGTCACCGGCATGGACACCACTTAACACTCGGCCTCGGGCCAAGTCAATCGCGCGTATCATCCGCGGCGTGAGTCTCGCCCCGCGAGCGGCGCTCCTCGCCTACGGCCTCGCGTTCGGCGTGGCCGCGCTCGGCCGGGGGCTCCCGGCCTTCGACGATCACCCGGGCCAGCTCGCGCGCATCTGGCACGTCGTCCGTCACGGGCCGGCCCCGTGGGCGTGGAACCCCGACTGGTGGGCGGGATACCCGGAGCTGCAATTCTATCCGCCGGCGTTCCCGTGGATCGGCGCGGGACTGCGGGGGGCGACGGGGGGCACGCTCCCCGTCGAGTCGGCGTATCTCGTCCTCGTCTGGCTCGCCTACCTCGCGCCCGGCCTCGCCGTCCATCTCCTGCTGACCCGGCGCCTCGCCGACGGCTGGCTGGCGCTCCCCGGCGCCCTCGTCGCGCTCACGCTCTCGGCCTGGCCCGGCCTGGCGAGCGGCGTCGAGGGCGGCATCCACGTGGGCATGGTTCCGGCGCGCCTCGGGTGGGCGCTGCTGCCCCTGCTCGCGCTCGCGCTCGAGCGCTGGGCGGCCGCGGCCGCTCGGTTTCCGGTCGGGACCGCGATCCCGCTCGTCGCCCTCATCGTGATGACGCACCCCGCCCACGCCCCCGCGGCCGTCGCGCTGCTCGGCACCGCCGCGCTCCTGCGGCCGCCTCGCGGCCGGCGCCTGCTCGCCGCCGCCGCGGCGCTCACGCTCGCGGCCGGGCTCACGGCGGTGTGGACGGTTCCGCTGCTCGCCCGTCTCGAGCACACCCGCGCCCTCGCGTGGGGCCGGCTGGACCTCGCCGGGATGCTGGGCGCGCACCCGCTGCTCGTGGTCCTCCTCGTCCTCGCCATCCTGGCCCTGGTCGTCGCGCGCTCGAGCGGCGACCGCCTGCTCGCGCTGTGGCCGGCGAGCGCGGGCGCCCTCGTCGCGCTCGACGCGCTCGTCCTCGAGCCCGCGGGCCTCCGCTGGCTCCCGGCCGATCGCGTGCTCGACGGCGCCTGGCTCGCCGTCGTGCTCGCGGCCGGGCTCGCCGTCGGGCGGCTCGGGGCCGGACGCGCGCTGCCGCGTCCCCTGCTCGCCCTCGTCGCCGTGGCCGGTGCCATTGCGCTCTCGCTCGCCGGCGACCGCACGCTGACGCTCTGGCCGACGGCGCGATTGTGGCCGACGTACGCGGCGACCGAGCGCGGCCTCCGGCTGCCGGCGCTGTGGGCTGCGCTGCGCGAGGCCCCGGAGGGGCGCGCGCTCTTCGTCCGGTCGTCCGTGCCGCTGGCCTTCGGGACCGAGTGGTGGCGCCCGCACACGCACGTGCCCGCCCTGGCCCCGCTTCACGCCGGCCGGCCGATCGTGAACGGCACCTTCACGCACCCGTCGCCGGTGGCCGCGCTCCTCTACCGCGGCGAGGCGGGCCCCGGGCCGATCCGCCGGCTCGTCGAGGAGCTCGACGGACGCTCGCTGCTGGGGCAGCCGCTCGAGGTGCTCGACGGCGCCGCCCTCGACAGCCTGGCGCGGGCGCTCGGCGTGAGCGTGATCGTCGCGCTCGACGAGGACGTGCCCCGGCTGAGCGTCGCCCTCGAGAGCAGTCGCTTCGCCGCCCGTCGGACCGAGCCACCGTTCGTGCTCTACGCGGGTCCACCCGTCTCCCTGCCCTCGCCGGGGCCCGGAGGGAGCTGGACGATCACGCTGGCCGGCAGGACCGGGGCGTGGACGTCGGCCCGGATGGCGTACTACCCGCTCTGGCACGCGTCGGCCGGAGACACGCGCCTGGAGACACGCCGCGGACCGCACGCCGACCTGCAGGTCCGCCTCCCCGGGCCCTCGGCCGAGGTGACCCTGCGCTATCGCCCCGGCGCCCCCGAGCTCTCGGGCCTCGCCCTCACCGCGCTCGCCGCCGCCGCCTGGCCGGCGACTGCCGTGATCCGGAGGCGGCGGGGGGCCACGGCCGCGCCCCCCGGCTAGCCGGCCGTCTACACGTGGACGATCTCCTTGCGCATGGACCAGAGGATCGCCAGGACCTCGTCCTTCTCCCGCTGCCCGACCCCGTTCTTCGCCAGCGCGTCGAGGACGTCGTCGACGACGGCGTTGAACTCCTGCTCGCTGATGTTCATGCCGCGGTGCGCGTCCAGCATGCCCTTGCCGGTGTACGTCTCGGGTCCTCCCGTCCCGGCGCCGAACATCTCCCGCACCAGCCGCTTCAACCGCTCCGGATCGCTGTTCACGTACCGCTGCTTCACGAGCGGGTTCCGGGTGTGGTTGGCCCAGATGTCCTCGGCGATCCGCGCGATGCCCGCCCCGCCTCCCAGCCGCTCGTAGAGCGTGTTCTCACCCATGTCGCTCCTCCCGGCGCGCGCGACGCGCGCGCTGCTCGACGTTGTTCGCGGCCCGGCGCGCCGTGCGTCGTCCGCGCGCCGCGCCAGTGCAGGCCGCCTGCCAGGTCCGAGGGACGGCGGGAGGGACGATCACGGGCGGGGGACGCAAGCCAGACTTGCGTCCCCGGCGACCGGCGACCGGGGCGGGCGTGCGAGGGCGCGACGTTCGGCCTGCCGTCCCGCCTTGCGGCGCGGGCGGGCACCGTGCAAGCCGCGGTGGCGGAGCCTCAGCCGGCCACGGCGGCCGCGCCGGCGTCGGCGCACTGCTGGTCCTGCTCGCCGGTGCCACCGCCGCAGCCGATGCCGCCGATCACACGGCCCGCGCGCACGATGGGCGCACCGCCGAGCGTCGGCAGCGCCTGCCCCTGCACGATCACGGGCACCGTGCGCCAGAAGGCGGAGCCGCCCGCGGCGAGCTCGGCCAGCTCCGCGGTGGAGCGGCGGAAGGCGGCGGCGGCGACGGCCTTCGCGCGCGCAGTGTCGGTCGTGAGGAAGCCCGTGCCGTCCCCGCGGGCGCAGAGCACGAGCCGTCCGCCCTCGTCGACGATGGCGACGGTCATGGGCGCGCCGAGGGCCCGGGCCCGGGCCTGCGCGGCGCGCAGGGCCTGCTCGGCCGTGTCCAGCGTGAGCTCGATCATGGACTCTCCCCTCTCGTGGCGTCGGCGGGCAGGCGGACGGAGACGCGGTCCGCCCCCGCCGTGTCCCGGATCACGGCGGTGAGCGCCTCGCCGTCCGCGAGGATCTCGCCGAAGTTGCGCGTCAGGCCGAGCGAGCCGAGCGAGCGCGTCCGGAGCGAGCGGTCCAGGAACCGCGGGAATCCCGCCCGCGCCGCCAGCGGGCCGGCCACCATCTCGTGCACCACGTAGCCGTCGACGTCGTGGCGCAGCAGCTCGGCGTGGTGGACGTCGCCGCTGAGGAACACGACGTTCGGCACCGTCCCGGCGCGGAGCGTCGTCAGGATCAGGTCCCGCTCCCACGCGAACCCCCGCCCCGGACGCGGGTAGCCGAACATGTTGGCGCTCGACCAGGAGTCCGAGGAGGCGCCCCCCGTGAACATGCCGAGGGGCACGGAGGACACGACGAGCTTCCACGTCGCGTCCGATTCCAGCAGGCCGTCGAGCAGCCACCGGCGCTGCGCCGGCCCCAGCATCGTCTTGCCGGGCCCGTCGCGGCGATCGTTGGGGCTGCGGTACTGCCGGGTGTCCAGGATGAAGACCTCGACGTGCCGTCCCCACCGGACCGACCGATAGAGGCGATCGGGATCCCCGGGTGGTCCCTGGATCGCCCAGTAGTCGCGGAACGCCCGGAGCCCGACGGGCATGAGCGGGTCGCGTGGGCCGAAGTTGTTCCGGACCTCGTGATCGTCCCAGGTCGCGTAGACCGGCGTGGCCCGGAGAAATCGCTGGACGGCGGGGTCGGCGCGGTTGTAACGGTGCTTGCCGCGATAGTCGGCCAGCGTGGCCGCCACGTAGTCGGCGCCGGCCACCCGCGGGCCGCCGCCGCACGCGTGATCGGCGTACATCGTGTCGCCGACGAAGAGGAAGAAGTCGGCCGCGCGGTCCGCCATCGTCCGGAAGATCCGGTAGCCGTCCTCGAGGTGCCGGCAGTGCCCCCTGCCTCCCAGGTCGCCGCTCCACAGCAGGCGGATGGGCGCGTCGGCCTGGGGCGCGGGAGCGGTGGCGAACGCCCCGGTCACGATCTCGTGGCCGTCGGTCACCTCGTAGCGATAGCGAGCGCCCGGCACGAGACCCCCGAGGGGCATCCGGAACGTGTGGTCCCACGCCTCCGCGGGCACCGCGTCGAAGGTGGCCTCCGCGGCGGCGCCGTCACGACGCAGGCGCACGCGCAGCCGCTCGCCCGCGCCCGCCCGCAGCCAGAGCACGGCGCGGTCCGCCCGCACCTCCATCACGGTCACGAGGAGCTCGCCGTCGTCCGCGACCGCGACGGGCCCCCGGGGGCCGAGTCCCGTGGGGGCGGCGCCGAGCAGGAGCGCGGCCGCGGCCAGGCGCCGGAACCAGCCGAGCGTGAGGATCACTCGGGGTCGATCCGGTGCGAGAACAGGGCGCGGCCCTCCTCGTCCACGATCCGCACGGTCAGGCCGCCGCCGACCTCGATCGCGACCTCGCCGAAGTTGCGCACGCCGCCCTGCGCGAAGAGCGAGCGCGGTCCGAGCGCGATGTCGAGGGGGCGCGGGCGGCCGGTCGTCGCCGAGAGCGGGCCGGCGACGAGCTCGTGGAACGACCAGTCCGGATGCGGCTGGTGGCGGATGATCTCGGCATGGTGGACGTCGGCGGCGAGGACGATCAGGTTCTTCACGTCGGCCCGCCGGAAGGCACGCAGGATGTCGTCGCGCTCGGTCGCGAATCCCGTGGAGCCGTTCCCCGAGAAGCCGAGGATGTTCGCCCCGGTCCACGAGTCGCGCCGCTCCGGCCGCCCGGTCGGGATGGCGAGCGTGACGCTGCTGACGACGACCTTCCACGTCGCGGTCGAGCCGGTGACGCCGTCCACCAGCCAGCGCCGCTGCGCGTCACCGAGCATCGTCTTGCGCGGGCCGTCCGGCTCGCGGTTGTCGCTGCGGTACTGCCGCGTGTCGAGGACGAAGACCTCGAGCAGACGGCCCCACCGGACGCGACGGTACAGCCGCGTGGCCGTGGGGTCGCCCGCCGCGATCGCCCAGTAGTCGAGGAACGCCCGCCGGCCGGCCGGCATCCGCGGCTCCGACGGGCCGGCGAAGTTGTTGCGGACGTCGTGGTCGTCCCACACCGCGAACACCGGCGTGCGCCGCAGGAACGCCTGGAAGGTCTGGTCCTCGCGGTTGTAGCGATGGTAGGCGCGGTAGTCGGCAAGCGTCCGGGCGGGAGCCGTGGGTCCGGGGACCATGTCGTGGCCGCGGCAGGGGCTGTCGGTGTACGCGGTATCGCCGACGAAGAGGAAGAAGTCCGCCTCCCTCCCGGCCATCGAGCGGAAGATCGGATAGCCGTGGCCGGTGTGCCGGCAGTACCCGCCCCCGCCGAGATCCCCGCTCCAGAGTAATCTCACGGGTGCCGGGTCATCCTCGCGTGGCGCCGTGCGAAACTCACCCTCGACGTGCTGCTCGCCCTGGCGCCACCGGTACCGGTACCGGGTGGCCGGCATGAGCCCGTCGACGCGCCGCTGCACGACGAGATCGTCGCCCTCGGCGGCAGCGAGCGTCAGGCGCCGGGCCGCCTCCCCGACGGGGCCGACGTCCACGGTGATCGGCCCCTCGCCGGGCGCCCGCGCCCACAGCGTGGCCGCGGTCGACCCCACCTCGGCGACGGTCACCAGGATGGCTCCGGCGGCCTCGGCGTGGCCGGACAGGGCCAGCGCCAGCAGCGCGGCGACGGCGAACCGTCGGCGCACGCTACGGCAGGCTCGTGCCAGTGGCTCTACGGACACCTGGACGCATGCAGGAGACTCCGGGCCGCCCGGCGATTGTACACGATGGCCCGGGCGATCCCGATGTCCCGGTTCGGTGACGGTCGAGACGGTTCGTCCGGCCCCGGCGCCCCGACGCTACACCAGCGGGTCGTAGTTGAAGTACTGCCCCGAGGTGTCGAGCGGCACGAAGTGGTGCTGCAGGGTGCCCGGGACCATCTCGCCCAGACGCTCCACCGTCCAGCCCTCCGCGTGGTGCACGCGCATGATCGGGCGGTGGTGCCCGAACAGCATGATCTCCTTGCCCCGCACGCCGAGGATCTGGCCGGTGATGTCCTTGGCCTGCTCGGTCGCCAGGTAGGCGGCCACCGGCGCGATGTGCGCCGGCGACAGCTTCTTGATCTTCTCGACGCGCGCCTGCTGCGCCTCCGTCTCGGTGGGGATCGTGCCGATCATCCGCGTCCACGCGAAGGGCGAGATGCAGTTGGCCGTCACGTTGTAGCGGGCCATGTCGAGCGCCGTCACCTTCGTGAGGCCCACGATGCCCAGCTTGGCCGCCGCGTAGTTCGCCTGCCCGACGTTGCCGACCAGCCCGGAGGTCGACGTCATGTTGATGACCCGGCCCCACTTCTGCTCACGGAAGATGGGGGCGGCCGCCCGCGTCACCGCGAAGGTGCCCTTGAGATGGGTGTCGATGACCGCGTCCCACTCCTCCTCGGTCATGTTGAAGATCATGCGGTCGCGCAGGATGCCCGCGTTGTTCACGACCACGTCCACCCGCCCGAAGGCCTCGACGGCGGTCCCCACGATGGCCTGCCCGCCCGCCATGGAGGCGACGGAGTGGTGGCTGGCCACGGCCTCGCCGCCGTCCCGGCGGATCTCGTCCACGACCTCGTCGGCCGGCTTGGCGGAACCGCCCGTGCCCGCCTCGCTGCCGCCGTAGTCGTTGACGACCACGCGCGCCCCGTGCCGCGCCATCAGGAGCGCGACCTCGCGCCCGATGCCCCGTCCCGCCCCCGTGACCACCGCGACCTTGCCCTTGAGCATCATGCCGGCCCCCCCTGCCGTCGTGGCGAAAAGCGGCGCCACCTTATCACACGCCGCCCCTCTCACCGCCGCCGCGCGTCGAGGGCGGCGACGTAGGCGGCGCCGAACACGAACACGACCGCGGAGTAGTAGACGAACATCACGAACGCGACGAGCACGCCCAGCGGCCCGTAGATCTGGTCGTAGACGCCGACCTTCCGGATGTACAGCCGGAAGAGCTGCTTGGCGACCTCCCAGAGGAGCCCGGCGAGCACGCCGCCGACGAGGGCCGAGAGGGGCCGCGGGCGCCGCCGCGGCACGTAGCGGTAGCCCATGTAGAACATCGCCGTCGACAGCGCCACGCTGAAGGCGACGGTCGTGAGGTACACGCCCCGGGTCGAGAGCCGGGCAGGGCCGGTCACCAGCTCCTGGAACCACTGGAAGAGCCAGGTCACCGAGGAGGCCGCGAAGAGCAGGACGGTCAGGATGAGCACCATCGCGGTGTCGACGGCCAGGTCGCGCACGTAGCCGCGGCCCGCCCGGACGCCGAGCATGCGGTGCAGCACGAGCCGCGTCGCCCCGAACAGGGGCGTCGAGAAGAAGACGAGGACCGCCGTGCCCACGAGGCCGGTCACCGCGCGCGAGTCGATGATCCGGAGGATCGCGCTCGTGATCTCCCGGTGGTAGACGGGGAAGTTCCGCGTCAGCTGCCCCACGACCTCGTGGGCCGCGCTCTCCCGGGAGAGCACGAAGCCGACCGTGGACACGCCGAGCAGCGTCAGCGGGATCACGCAGACCAGGAAGAAAAACGCCAGCCCCGCGGCGAGGAACAGCCCGCTCTCCGCCGTGAACCGCGCGACCGCGCCGCGGAGCGCCCCCACGCCGGGCTAGAGGAGGCCGCGGACGAGGCCACCGTCCACCTGCAGCGCCACCCCGGTCACGTACGAGGCGCGCTCGGAGGCGAGGAAGACCGCGACGCTCGCGAACTCCTCCGGCGTGCCGACGCGGCCCAGGGGCACGTCCGCGCCCACCCGCCTCACGTACTCCTCCTGCGGCAGGCCCGCGCTCTTCGCGCCGGACAGCAGGCGGTCCGTGAGGATCCGGCCGGGGCACAGCGTGTTGACGGTGATGTTGTGGCGGCCCACGTGGCCGGCGAGGGTCTTGATCAGGCCGTGGGTGCCGGGACGCACGGCGTTGGAGAGCAGCAGCTCGGGGATGGGCTGCTTCACCGACGAGGACTGGATCGTCAGGATCCGTCCCCAGTTCCGGGCCTTCATCGACGGCAGCACGGCGCGGACGAGCCGCACCACGGAGAGCAGCGAGATCTCGAACGCCGCCTGCCAGTGCTCGTCCGACATCTCCTCGAACGGTCCGCGCGGCGGCCCGCCCGCGTTCGCGATCAGGATGTCCACGCCCCCCCACGCCCCGGTGACGCGCTGCACGAGATCGGCGACCTGGTCGGCCCGCGTCACGTCGGCCGGGACGGCCAGCACCTCGGCCCCCGTGCGCGTCCGCACCTCGTCGGCCGCCGCCTTGAGATCCGCCTCCGTGCGGGCGCACATCGCCACCCGCGCGCCCTCGGCCGCGAGGGCCATCGCACACGCCTTGCCCATGCCCTTGCTCGCCGCCGTGACGAGCGCCACCTTGCCACGCAGCCCCAGATCCATGTCGAACGCTCCTCTCCCGCCGCGTGCCGGCGGCTCAGGTCTGCCGGAAGAACTCGGCCCGGTCGCCGCCCGTGACCTCGATGCGCCGGAGGTCGTTGTCGCGCATCACCTCGAAGGTGAGCCGCTCCCCCGGCTGGTGTCGCCAGAGCGAGACGTACAGCTCCCGGCGCGTGGAGACCTCCTCGGCGTTGAGGGAGACGATCAGGTCGCCCTCGCGCAGGCCGCCGCGGTCCCCCGGGCCATCCGGGACGATGCCGGCGACCACCACGCCCTCGTCGAGCGCGTGCGCGAACACGCCGAGCCAGGCCCGCGGCGGCCGGCTCACGACACGCCCGTGCCGCAGCAGCTCGTGGGCGTGCTCGGCGTAGTGCTCGATCGGGATCGCCAGCGAGCTCCGGGCGATCTCGTTGAGGTTCAGCGAGACGATCCCGAGCACCTGCCCGCGGAGGCCGAACAGGGCGCCGCCGCCGAACCCGGGGTTCGGCGCGCTCGACACGATACCGCGGTCGAGCAGGTACTCCCAGTACGCCTCGAACTCGCCCAGGTAGGTGACGATGCCGCCCGCGACCCGCACCTCGCCCACCCCGCTGGACGCGATGGCGATCACCGGCTCGCCGCGCTCTACGGCGCGGCCGGCGCCGAGCGCGGCGGCGCGCATCCCCTGGCGCCGCACCCGGAGCAGCGCGAGACCGATCTCGAAGTCCTGGGCCACCACCTCGGCCTTCATCTTGCGGCCGCGCAGGGGGGCGACCTCCACGGTGCCCGCCCCCATGACGACGTAGTTGACGGTCAGGATCAGACCGCCGGCGTCCACGACGATCCCGCTGCCCATCCGCTCGTCGCCGAGGATCCGCGTGGACGGGTGCTGGCGCGGGACCCGGGCGTGCAGGTTCACGACGGAGGGCAGCAGGTGCTTGACGAACTCGGGCGAGGCGTCCATGGCGCCGTTACCCGCCGCCCAGATGATGGCCGAAGAACTCCGCGACGCGGCGGCGCGCGTCGGCCGCCGCCGGTCCATCGTATCCCACGCGGGCGCCGCAGCAGCCGCCGGGCCGGTTGCGGTTCTCCACCTCGGCGAGCACGGCTGGGGGCTGCTCCTCCACGTCGAAGTAGTGGACGGCGCCGGGATACAGGACGATTCCCGCGTCGGCGCCCCGGCCGCGCATCGCCTCGACCATCTCGACGCACGGACCCGGCACCGTCCAGTCGTCCGCGTCGCCCATGAGCACGAGCAGCGGCCGCTCGACGCGCTCGTGCGTGAGCGACCAGCAGCCGCCCGGGTAGAAGGCGACCGCGGCGCGGAACCCCGGGGCAGGCACCTCCACGCCGCGCGCGCGCGCCCGAGCCAGGCTCGGACCGTTGACGAGGGCGATGGCGAACACGCCGCCGTTGGACCAGCCGACGACGCCCACCCGCTCGCGGTCGACGTAGGGCTGCCCGTGCAGCCAGCGCAGGGCGCCGACCGCGTCGTCGAAGCGAACGGTGTTGGGCAGCTCCGGCCCCGGCCGGCAGCCGTCCCGGATGGCGCGCGAGCCCCAGGAGTCGACGACGAGCGCCACCCAGCCGCGCTCGCGCAGCCAGCGCGCCCACGACCGGGTCGAGGACGACACGCCCTCACAGCCGTGCAGGAGCACGACGGCGGGAAACGGGCCGGCGCCCGCCGGCCGCCACTCGTGGGCGGCGATCGTGAACGGAACCGCCGGCGTGGCGCTGGGAAAGGTGACGAGCGTGCCGGTGCACCCGCTCACCAGCAGCGCGGCGGCGAGCGCCATGCAGGCGCGACCGTGCATGGCGTTGAGCATACACCGCGCGCCCGGTAGAATGCCGCCCATGGCCGACCCGACGCGCCTGATCCTCTACAGCGACTACCTCTGACCCTGGTGCTTCCCGGCGGCGGTCCGCCTCCACCGGCTGCGTGAGACGGCGGCGCTCGATGTGGTGATCGAGCACCGGGCGTTCCCGCTGCGTCCCGCGCCGGCGGCGAGCGTGCCGTTCACGGGGACCTACCGCGAGGAGGGCTGGCGGCGCTGCGGCGCGATGGCGGCGGGGGACGGCATCGTCTTCACCCCGTGGCCGCACGGCAGCCTGCCGCGCTGGAGCGTCCCCGCCCTCGCCGCCGCGAAGTGCGTCGCCAAGCTGGGCGACCAGGCGCTCACCGAGCGCGTCCACCTGGCGCTCTACGAGGCCTTCTTCACGCGCAGCCTCGACATCTCCGACCTCGATGTCCTCGCCACGGTCGTCGGCGAGCAGGGCGGCGACGCCGCGCGCGTCCGGGCCGACCTCGAGGCCGGCATCGGACGCGACGAGGTGCTCGCGGACTACGAGGCCGCCGTCGGCGAGCACGGCGTGCGCGCCATCCCGGCCGTCATCGTGCCCGCGACGGGCCGCGCGATCGTGGGCCTCGCCGATCCCGCCGTGTACCGCGCCGCCGTCGAGGAAGCCGCGGGCTGACCGACCCGGCGACCGGCCTCTTCGGCGCCGACCCCAGCCCGGGCCTCGTGGCGGCCGGCCTCCTTCCCGACGGCCGGTCGATGCGGCTCTGGCGGCGGGTGCCGGACGGCACGACCGTCGAGACGGTTCCCTTCTCCCCGTTCCTCCTGCTGGCCGAGCCGGGGCTGGTGACGGGGGTGCCCGGGCTCGTCGCCGTCGAGCCCCTCGTGGGTCCCGGCGCCCTGCGCTGGCTCGGACGCTTCGAGACCTGGGCCGAGGCCCTGGCCGCGCGCGACGCCTGCCGGGAGCGGAGCGGACACGGGCCGACGGCGCCCGAGGCGCCGTACCGGTTCCTCCCCGACCCGGTCCACCAGTACCTGCTCCTCAGCGGTCGGCGGCTCTTCCTGGGCCTGCGCTTCGGCGCCCTCCGGCGCCTGGCCCTCGACATCGAGGTCGTGACGGGGGATGGCCACGAGTTCCCGAGCGCGGCGCGCCCGGGTGACCGCATCGTGGCGGTCGCGCTGGCCGACTCCTCCGGCTTCCGGCACGTCGTGCGCGGCGACCGGCTCGACGAGCGAGCGCTGCTGGAGGAGACGACGCGGCTGGTGCGCGAGCGCGATCCCGACGTCATCGAGGGCCACAACATCTTCCGGTTCGACCTCGAGTACCTGGAGGGGCGCGCGCGGCGGCACGGCGTGCGCCTGGCGTGGGGCCGGGACGGCAGCGAGCTGCGCAGCCGGCCGGCCCGGCTCCAGATAGCGGAGCGGGCCATCGGCTACCGGCGCTACGAGATCGCCGGCCGCCACGTCGTGGACACCTGGCTGCTCGCGCAGCTGCACGACGTGGGCGCGCGCGACCTGCCCGCCTTCGGGCTCAAGGACATCGCGCGCCACTTCGGCGTGGCGGCCCCCGACCGCACCTACATCGACGCCTCCCGCATCGCCAGCGAGCTCGCCGAGGCGCCCGACCGGCTCATGGCGTACGCGGCGGACGACGCGGTCGAGACGCTCGCCGTCGCCGCCATCCTGGCGCCGCCGTACTTCGCCCAGACGCAGCTGCTCCCCTTCGACTACCAGGCCGTCACGCTGCGGGGCGCCGCCGGCAAGATCGACGCGCTGCTGCTCGGCGAGTATCTGCGCCAGGGACAGGCCGTGCCGCTCCCCGGGGCGCCGGCGCCCGTCGGCGGCGGCCTGACCGCGATCTGGCGGCAGGGCGTCGGCGGGCCCGTGCTCCACGTCGACGTCACCTCGCTCTACCCGTCGCTCATGCTGGCCCACGGCATCGCCCCCGCGAGCGACGCGCTCGGCGTGTTCCTCCGGCTGCTGGCCCGCCTGCGCGAGGTCCGGGTGACCGCGAAGCGGCTGGCCCGGCAGGCGGCGGACCCGGAGGAGCGCGGCCATCAGCAGGCCCTGCAGCAGACGTTCAAGATCCTGATCAACGCGTTCTACGGGTACCTGGCGTTCTCGCCCGGGCACTGGAACGACTTCGCGGCGGCCGACCGGGTGACCGCCGAGGGCCGCGCGGTGGTGGCGGCGATCGTCGAGCGGCTGGAGGTTCTCGGAGCGGCGCCGATCGAGGCCGACACCGACGGCGTCTACTTCGTGCCGCCCCCGGCCCACCGCCCCGAGGACGACGCCGGGCTCCTCGAGCGCATCGCGGCCGGGCTGCCCGCCGGCATCGCCCTCGAGCTGGACGGCCGGTACGCCGCGATGCTGTCCTACAAGATGAAGACGTACGCGCTGCTCGACGAGCGCGGACGCCTGACGCTGAAGGGCTCGGGCTTCCGCTCGCGCGGGCTCGAGCCATTCGTGCGGCGGCTCATCGAGGAGATCGTGCGTCTGCTCGTCGAGGGCAAGCGCGGCGAGGTGCGCCCGGTGATCGACCGGTGGCTGGCCGACTTCGCGGCGCACCAGGTGCCGCTGCGCCTGTTCGCGCGCACCGAGACCCTGCAGGAGAGCCCCGAGGCGTACCGGGAGCGCGTGTCCGCCGGGGTCCGGCCGTCGGCCGCCGCCTACGAGCTCGCCCTGGCGGCCGGGCGGACCTGGCAGCCGGGCGACCAGGTCTCGTACTACGTGGCCGGGCGCGCCCGCCACGTCGTCGTCAGCGAGCACGCCCGCCTGGCGAGCGAGTGGGACCCCGCGCGCCCCGACGAGAATGTGGAGTACTACCGGGCGAAGACGCTCGAGGTCTGGGAGCGCTTCCGGCGCTTCACCGAGCAGGATGGGCTCGTGCCCTACCGCGACGACGAGCCCGCCCAGCTCAGCCTGTTCTGATGGCGCGCGGCGTCAGCGGCGCCAGCCGCCGCCACCGCCCGCGCCCCCGGCGCGTGGGCCGCGATCGCCGGGACGCCCGCCGCCGCTCCGCTGTGGCTGCGGCCGGGCCTCGTCGACGACCAGGTTCCGGTCGCGGAACAGCCGGCCGTTCAGCATCTCGACGGCCTTCTGGGCTTCCTCCTTGGTGGCCATCTCGACGAAGCCGAACCCACGGGGACGCCCGGTGAACTGGTCCGTGATGATGCGGACCGTCTCCACCGTCCCGGACTGGGCAAAGAGCTCGCGGAGGTCCTCCTCCGTGGCCTGGAAGGAAAGGTTTCCGACGAAGAGCTTGGCGGACATGTCGATCGCGACCTCCTGCCCTCGGGGTGGGGCGCTCGGGACGGGCCCTCCCGTCCCTCAGGGTGGCCTAGGGTAGTGACAGGAAGTAATGCCTGTCAAGGTGCCCCCGTGAGATTCGTCGCGCCACCCGGGCGGCGGCTTTCGCGGCACCGTTACAGCAAAAACGGGCGCTCGTCGCCGGTGCCGGGGCCCGGCACCGGCACCGCGACCTGCCAGGTGCTGCGCGAGGACAGGGCGAGGCTCAGCTCACGCGTAGACGCCGCGGGTCGCGCCGCCGTCCACGGTCAGACAGATGCCGGTGATGAACGACGCGCGCGCCGACACGAGGAAGCAGACGGCGTCCGCGATGTCCTCGGGCGTCGCGATGCGCCCGAGCCGGTACGGCGCTTCGGCCTCGGCCCGTACCTCGTCCACGCTGCGTCCCGAGGCCGCGGCCTGCTGGGCCATCAGCGCGTCCCATCGCTCGGTCCGGGTCGCCGCCGGCGAGACCGCGGTCACCCGGATGCCCGACGGCGCGCCGAGGTCGGCGAGCCCCTTCGTGAAGTTCACGAGCGCGGCGTTGGCGGCGCCGCCGGTGAGATAGGTCGCCGTCGGGTTGCGGGCCGCCGCCCCCACGACGTTGCAGATGCGGCCGCCGCCCTGCGCCTGCATGAGCGGGAACACGGCCCGCGCCATGCGGATGTAGCCCATCAGCTTCAGGCTCCAGTCGTCCAGCCACTGCTGGTCGGGAATCGCGAGGAAGCCGCCGCCACGGATCGCGCCCGCGTTGTTCACGAGGACGTCGATCCGCCCCAGCCGCTCGCGCACGGTCGCCACCGTCCGCTCGACCTCGTCGAGCCGCGACAGATCCGCCGTCACCGCCATCGCCTCGCGGCCGGAGCGGTCCCGGCACTGCGCGGCCGTCTTGTCGAGGGCGCTCGCGTCCCGCGCGACGACCGCGACGCGCGCTCCCTCGCTCGCCAGCGCCAGCGCGACGGCGTGTCCGATACCCCGGCTCGCGCCCGTGACCACCGCGACCTTGTCCCTCAGCTCGAGATCCATCGCGTCTTCTCCTCCCCCGTCGTGATCGTGGCCGCCGGCCCGGCCGACGGCGAGCGGCGCGGGAACGGCGGGACGCGGTCGACGTCCGGCAGCCGGGCCGCCGCCGCCGCGGTGGCGCGCGCGAAGTCCTCGAGCGCGATCCCGGCGAGCGTGCGCCCGTGCAGCCGCCGGGCGCCCTCCGCGAGGAGCGACCGCGCGCCCGCCTCGTTGCCGTTCGCCAGGTGCTGCCACCCGACCGCCACCTGGATGAGCCCCTGCAGCGCCTCCCGCGCATCGCCCGTCGCGCCGGCCCACGCGGGCTCCAGCAGCTCGTGGGTCTCGAAGTGGAGGCCGGCGTCGAACAGGAGGGCCGCCGCCGCCAGGCACGACGCCAGGCCGCAATCCGTCGCCGGCCGCGGTCG